>NZ_JCBCUW010000001.1:0-267816 GCF_059862525.1 Pseudomonas sp. MF08875 | reverse complement strand
GCAAACGCTTCGACTTCAAATGCCCGATCGAGGTGATGGGCGAAGTGATGCAAGAAGCCGTGGTGATGCGGCATGATGCTCCCGCTTCAATTCAATAACCGTGTTGCACTCAGATCCTGCAACCGCCAAGCATGGTGGTATCGCTCGCCCTCAAAACATAGCTTATCCAGGGCGAATCAAGTTGATTTGATCTGCTGGCTAGTTTGGCGGCATGGAGGTGTTAGTTTGCAGTCGCTGAGTGAAAAGAAATCTGATGTTGCCGGCGGTTGTCATTATCTAATAACGAATGCAATGGTTAATCTATATTTCGGTTCTTTTGCAGGTTAATGATATGACGTTAACAGAACATCAACTCAATAAAATCCTCCCAAACGCCCGCACCCAAGCGGGCGTTTTCATTTCTGCCCTTAACGCCGCCATGCCTCATCACCAAATCACCACACCCAAACGCATCGCTGCATTTCTCGCGCAGGTGGGCCATGAGTCTGGCCAATTGCAGTACCTGCGTGAGTTGGGCAGTGAGCACTACCTGAGCAAGTACGACACCGGTTCGTTGGCAAGGCGCCTGGGTAATACGCCTGAGGCCGATGGAGATGGGCAGTGTTACCGCGGCCGCGGCCTCTTGCAAATCACCGGGCGCGCCAATTATCGGCAATGCAGCCTCGCGTTGTTTGGTGATGAGCGGTTGCTCCAGCAACCTCAATTGCTGGAGCAACCGCAGTGGGCCGCGGAGTCGGCGGGGTGGTTTTGGCAGCTTAATGGGCTCAATGAGCTGGCGGACCAGGATCAGTTCAACAGCATCACCCGGCGGATCAACGGCGGGTTGAATGGGCTGCAGGACCGTTTGCAGTTGTGGGCACGGGCGAGGGCGGTGTTATGCCAGCCTTCGGCCTGATGCCCAGGGGGTTCCAGGTGACGGGCGTCGTTGTGTTGCTGGCCGTGGTGGCGGGCGGTGCGGCGGCGGGTTCCTGGCAAATTCAGGCGTGGCGTTTTGGGCGGCAGTTGGCGGAGCAGGCCAGTGTGCACGCCCAGGCGCTGCAACAGCTATCCGTGGCGGCGGCGAGTGGGTTGCGGGCCGCCCAGGATCAACGTCTGGCGCTGGAGCAGCAGCTTCAGGCCAGTGACCAACAGCACTATCAGGAGTTAAGCGATGCACAAGGCAACCAGGCTCGCCTACGCGACCGTCTTGCCACTGCTGATCTGCGGCTGTCAGTCCTCCTCGACGGTGCGGGTTCAGCCGCTGGCGGTGCAGTGCCCGCCGCTACCGGCACCGGCGGCGTGGTTCATGGCGCCGCGCGCGCCCGACTTGACCCAGCGCATGCTCAGCGAATTATCGCCATCACCGACGCCGGCGATCAGGGACTGATTGCCCTACGCGCCTGCCAGGCCTATGTGCGGGCGATTGGGCGCTAACATTTTGAGCGCCTGGGCGGCTTGTCAGGGCAGGCGGCTCGTGTAGGGTGGTGGTTTCGCCAACCTGACCGGGAGACAGTCATGGACGAAATTACTCAGCTTGCCGCTGAACTGGGGCGGCGTTTGCAGGTGCTCAATGCCCACGTCAGCACCGCCGAGTCCTGTACCGGGGGCGGGATTGCCGAAGCGATCACGCGCATTGCCGGCAGTTCGGCGTGGTTCGAGGCCGGTTACGTGACCTATTCCAATCGCCAGAAAACCCGCCAGTTGGACGTGCCCGCGCCTTTGTTCGACCAGGTTGGGGCGGTGAGCCGCGAGGTGGTCGAGGCCATGGTGCGTGGCGCCCAGGCTAAAAGCGGGGCGCATTTTGCCGTGGCGGTCAGTGGTGTGGCGGGGCCGGACGGTGGCTCACCGCATAAACCGGTGGGCACCGTTTGGCTGGCTTGGGGCGTAGGAGAGGCGGTAGTGAGCGAGGTGCGGCACTTCCCCGGCAACCGCGACGATGTCCGCCGACAAACGGTGAAGGCCGCGCTAGAGGGCTTGTTGCTGCATGCCGAGGCAGAAATCTCAAAACAGGGGTAGGCGATCTTCAAACGCTGTGGAATAATACTGTCTACTTATACAGGTGTTGGCCGTCAGGCCTTATTGATTACGTGAGGACTTTAATGGACGACAACAAGAAGAAAGCCTTGGCTGCGGCCCTGGGTCAGATCGAACGTCAATTCGGCAAGGGTGCCGTAATGCGTATGGGCGATCACGACCGTCAGGCGATCCCGGCCATTTCCACTGGCTCTCTGGGTCTGGACATCGCGCTCGGCATCGGCGGCCTGCCAAAGGGCCGTATCGTTGAAATCTACGGCCCGGAATCTTCGGGTAAAACCACCCTGACCCTGTCCGTAATCGCCCAGGCCCAGAAGATGGGCGCGACCTGCGCCTTCGTCGACGCCGAGCACGCCCTGGATCCGGAATACGCCGGCAAACTGGGCGTCAACGTCGACGACCTGCTGGTGTCCCAGCCGGACACCGGCGAGCAGGCACTGGAAATCACCGACATGCTGGTGCGCTCCAATGCCATCGACGTCATCGTCATCGACTCCGTGGCGGCCCTGGTGCCAAAAGCCGAGATCGAAGGCGAGATGGGTGACATGCACGTTGGCCTGCAGGCTCGCTTGATGTCCCAGGCGCTGCGCAAGATCACCGGCAACATCAAGAACGCCAACTGCCTGGTGATCTTCATTAACCAGATCCGCATGAAGATCGGCGTGATGTTCGGCAGCCCGGAAACCACCACCGGTGGTAACGCGCTGAAGTTCTACGCTTCGGTGCGCCTGGACATCCGCCGTACCGGCGCGGTGAAGGAAGGTGATGAAGTTGTCGGCAGCGAAACCCGTGTCAAGGTCGTGAAGAACAAGGTGGCACCGCCGTTCCGCCAGGCTGAATTCCAGATTCTCTACGGCAAGGGTATCTACCTGAACGGCGAGATGATCGACCTGGGCGTGTTGCACGGCTTTGTCGAAAAATCCGGGGCCTGGTATGCCTATAACGGCACCAAGATCGGTCAGGGCAAGGCCAACTCGGCCAAGTTCCTGCAGGAGAACCCAGAGATTGCGGCCACACTTGAAAAACAGATCCGCGACAAGCTGCTGACCCCGACTGCAGACACCAAGGCTTCGCCGGTCAAGGAAGCTGTTGATGATCTGGCTGACGCCGATATCTGATTGATCCCATGACAGCCGTACTCGATACACCCGTCGCCGTACGGCGAACCGCAATGGACCTGCTCGCGCGACGCGAGCATGGTCGAGTCGAGCTGACGCGCAAGTTGCGTCAGCGCGGCGCCCCTCCTGAAATGATCGATGCCGCACTCGACCGCTTGACGCAAGAGGGCTTGCTGTCCGAATCGCGCTACCTCGAAAGCTTTGTCTCCTACCGTGCCCGCTCCGGATACGGCCCTCTGCGTATTCGTGAAGAGTTGAGCCAACGTGGCCTGCAACGAACCGATATCGAACTCGCCTTACGCGAAAGCGGTATCGATTGGCAGGCACAGTTGGAAGACACCTGGCGCCGGAAATTCGCCGGGCACTTGCCGATCGATGTCCGCGAGCGTGCCAAGCAAGGGCGGTTCCTGAGCTACCGGGGTTTTTCGATGGAGATGATCGGCCGCTTGTTCAGCGGCCGTGGCCTGGATGACTGAGCCGGTCAGGTGAGCTTGATCGGTTCACGGTTGCGCTGTGAAGCCTGCGGGGTGGCCTCGGCCCAGTTTTCCGGCAGGTTGATAAAGTCCACCAACTCGCGCAAGCGCCCGTGATTACGGGCGGTGAAGGTGAACGACAGTCGCGTCAGGTGGCTGAACTGCGCCTCATCCTGTTCTTCACCGGCGTAGCTGTGTTGATGAAAGCAATCGCTCAAACACAGGTCGGCAAAAGCTTGCTGGATGTGCTCCAGTGCCTGCTCGTTCAACGGGTGATTCATGCGGATGATGAACTGATGCTTCAGCCAGCGGCTGGAGTGGAAGTTACCGTAGAACTGCTGAATCTCCTGCACCGCTTCCTCGACGTTGTAGACCAGGCGCATCAGCTTCATGTCGCTGGGCAGGATGTAGTGGTTGGCCTCCAGTTCGTTGCGGATGAAATCCAGGGCACTTTCCCAGAAGCGCCCGCCCGGTGTGTCCAGCAGCACCACGGGAACCAGGGGGCTTTTGCCAGTCTGGATCAAGGTCAATACCTCCAATGCTTCATCCAGTGTGCCGAAGCCGCCCGGGCAGAGCACCAGTGCATCGGCTTCCTTGACGAAAAACAGCTTGCGGGTGAAGAAAAAATGGAACGGCAGCAGGTTGCCGGTGCCATCGACCGTGGGGTTGGCGTGCTGCTCGAAGGGCAGGGTGATGTTGAACCCCAGGCTGTGCTCCAAGCCTGCGCCCTCATGGGCTGCAGACATAATGCCGCCCCCGGCGCCGGTGATGACCATTAGGTCTGACCTCGCCAGCGCGGCGCCCAGCTCCCGGGCCATGGCGTAAAGCGGGTGCTCGGTGGCGGTTCGCGCAGAGCCGAACACAGTGACCTTGCGCCGCCCCTTGAACTGCTCCAGCACACGGAAGGCCTGTTCCAGTTCACGCAACGCCTGCAGGGTGATCTTGGCGTTCCAGCGGCTATGGTCTTGCTTGGCCATATGCAGGACGGTGAGGATCATGTCGCGATAAATCGCGATATTCGCGCTGTTGGGGGAAATCAGTTTGAGTTGTTCTTCGACCTGCTGGGCGAGCTCGCCCCCGTTGCCCTGAAGATCTCGGCTGAGGAGGTCATTCGATTGGTAAGGCATTCAACGTCTCCTTCTGCACAACGCCTGGTTTTGCCGATTCGATCATGGCCTCCGCTGGTCGTGCCTGGCAACCGCTCAATCGCAAGCCGTGGGCGCGGATCACCGCTGGTCAGAAGTGCCGGCATGCGGTGATGGCTCTGATTTACTCAACACAGGCATCACGACGCTGTTTGGCGTGGGCAAGCGCAGGGAGGCGAAACATGACCAGAATCATTCTGGAAATCGATACCGAGTTGTATCAGCTGTTGCAGGCGGCGGCGCGGGCCAATCATCGTAGCGTTGAGGATGAATGCCGGCGGCGCCTGGAGGGCCCCCGGCAGCACTCGCAGTATCTGCAAGCGCTGGTGGCGGAGCTGCGCGCCGATGATTTGCAGCGGCGCGCAATGGAGCAGTGATTACTTTTTCTTTTTGGCCGGTTGCAGGCAATCGGCTTCCTGGAAGCGTTCCGACGCAACCGGGCGGTTGGTCTTGACCTCCGTGAACTCGTAGCGCATCACCGCGCCCTTGGCCATCAGCTTGCGAAAGCCTGGGTTGTTGCACACGGTGGAGCCCAGTTGGAAGTACACGGCCTTGGGGTCTGCGCGCATTTTTTCGGCGTGGCTGCTTTGCACGCTCAGGTGGTTTATCAGCTCCTTGCCTTCCACGGTGTAGCCCTGGTCGAGGATGTCTTCGTTGATGGCCCGGGGCGTGCCGACGCTGCTTTGGGCGGCGACGCTTTGCAGCATTTTGCTCAGTTCGAGTTCTTTGAGTGAGGCGGCTTGCACGCCGAAGGATGACGCCAGCAGAACGGCAGCGGTAGGAACGATAAGGCGCAGCATGAAACTCTCCTGGTTCAGTGACTGGTGCTTCGACCAGCCACGTGACTGTGCGTTCAGTGGCGGCGAATTATAGGGGAGGCGGTGTGGACGGTACAGGTTTGAGCGTGTTGCTCTGGTAAACTGCGGTTACTTTTTTTGCCCGCCTGAGTGTTATTTGTGCCGATTCTCATTCCCCGCCGGAGTTGTCTGTGACCCTGCGCGCTGCTTCGCCCTTTGCCGTCAATGCCGTTGCGTGCCTGCGTGACGAGCGCGAGGAAGAGAGCACCAAGCCTTATCTGGCCCGCGGTTCCCGCGCGCCGCGCTGCCATGATTGCAGGGTGATCGAGAGCCATTGCCTGTGCGCCTGGCGCCCTCAGGTCCAGGCCCGCTCGGCGGTGTGCTTGATAATGACGGCCAAGGAAGTGTTCAAGCCGAGCAATACCGGGTGGTTGATCGCGGATGTGGTGCAAGACAACTTTGCCTTTATCTGGTCGCGTACCGAAACCAACCCCCAGTTGCTGGCGCTATTGGCCGACCCGCAGTGGCAACCGTACCTGGTGTTTCCCGGTGAGTATGTCGAGCCTGAGCGGGTCACTCATGAGGTTCAGGTCGATAGCCGCAAGCGGCCGCTGTTTATTCTGTTGGACGCAACCTGGACCGAGGCCCGCAAGATTTTCCGCAAGAGCCCGTATTTCGACGGCTTGCCGATCCTCAGCCTGCTGCCGGAAAAACTGTCGCGCTACCGCTTGCGCCGCTCCACCCGCAGTGAGCACCTGTGTACAGCCGAAGTGGCGGCTTTGTGCCTGGAACTGGCGGGCGATGGCCCCGCGTCCTCGGCGTTGGGCGCCTATTTTGACGTGTTCAGCCAGCATTACTTGGATGCCAAGCATCAATTACCCCTAGACGAGACCACTGCCGCCCACGCTGAACTGGCGCCCTTTGTCCCGCAAGGTGCTCTTACCATGCAGGCACGTAGTGGCACTGCGGCTTGACCCCATAGGCTGCGCTGGGCATGCTTGGCGCCGTTTAGGGCGCCCGCCCCGTTTGGCGGGCCTTTGGTTTGAGTTCGCCCTTCGGTGATGGCCAGCAGGTTGTCACCTTATGTTGTTTTGGCGAGGACCGAATCCATCGGTTCTCCCATAAAAAACAGGATCATTTGACTGATGGCCACATACGAAATCCTGATTGCCGATGACCACCCCCTCTTCCGTAGCGCACTGCACCAAGCGGTCACCTTGGGCCTTGGCCCTGAGGTCCGGTTAGTGGAAGTGGCGAGTATTGCCGAACTGGAAACCCGTCTGACCGAGAAGGCCGACTGGGACCTGGTGCTGCTGGACCTGAATATGCCGGGGGCCTACGGTTTTTCCGGGTTGGTGCTGTTGCGTGGCCAGTATCCGCAAATTCCGGTGGTGATGGTCTCGGCGCAGGAGGAAGCGTCGATCATGGTCAAGTCCCGCGAGTTCGGCGCCAGTGGCTTCATTCCCAAATCCAGCTCCATGGAAGCGATCCAGCAGGCCGTGCGCACGGTGCTGGACGGTGATGTGTCGTGGCCGCCCCAAGCGTTCGAGGATGTGGCTGTTTCCGATGAAGCCAAAGCCGCCAGTGCCGGGTTGGCCAGCCTGACGCCGCAGCAGTTCCGCGTGCTGACCATGGTCTGCGAAGGCTTGTTGAACAAACAGATCGCCTATGAGTTGAGCGTGTCGGAGGCCACCATCAAGGCCCACGTTACGGCGATTTTTCGCAAGCTGGGCGTGCGCACCCGCACCCAGGCGGCACTGTTGCTGCAACAGCTTGAGTCAATTTCCAGCCAGTAAGGCGTTGTGCCTTCACGCTTTTTTGACTTCCGTTGAACTAGTTTTCCCCTTCCTTTTTTCAGTTGCCTACTTCTATGTCGCCTTTCAAAGGTCAAACCGGTCTTAAACGCATTCTCAACGCTGGCGGCTATTCCCTTGATGGGTTGCGCGCCGCTTTTATCGGCGAAGCCGCCTTTCGCCAGTTGGTTTTGCTCAACGTGATCCTGATTCCCGTGAGTTTCCTGTTCCACGTCAGCCGCGTCGAGCGTGCCTTGCTGATCGCCGTGTGCCTGCTGGCGCTGATCGTCGAGTTGCTCAACTCGGCCGTGGAAGCGGCCATCGACCGCATCTCTCTGGACCTGCACCCCTTGTCGAAAAACGCCAAGGACATGGGCAGCGCCGCGCAATTCGTGGCGTTGAGCATGATTGCCGTGGTGTGGGCGGTGATTCTGCTCTGACCTCGCTCAGGGGATGCTGGGCAGCACGATTTCGTCGCTGCGCTGCACCCCGGCGGTGAAGGCGCGGCACAGTTCCAGGAATTCGCGCATGGCCGACGTCTGGTACTTCTGTTTATGCCAGATGAAGTAGAACTGCCGCGCCAGGTCCAGGTCCGGGGTTTCCACCGGTACCAGGCTGCCGCGGCGGAACGCATCGCGCAGGGCCAGGCGGGAAATGCAGCCGATGCCCAGGCCCGACTCCACCGCACGCTTGATCGCTTCGGTGTGTTCCAGTTCCAGGCGGATGTTCAGCGAGTTGCGGTGATGGCGCATGGCCTGGTCGAAGGTCAGGCGCGTGCCCGAACCCTGTTCCCGCAAGATCCACGCCTCATGGGTCAACTGCTCCATGCTCGCCTGGCCCTGGGCGGCGAGGGGGTGCTGAGGCGCGCAGAACACTACCAATTCATCCTCGACCCAGCTCTGCACTTCGATATCCGGGTGGCTACAGTCGCCCTCGATTAGACCCAGATCAATTTCATAGTGGGCAACTTGCTGCACGATATGGGCAGTGTTCTGTACATGGAGTTTCACCTGGCTCTCGGGATGGCGCTGCATGAAGCTGCCGATCAGCAGGGTGGCCAGGTAGTTGCCGATGGTTAGCGTGGCGCCGACCGCCAGTGAGCCGAAACCGGACTTGCCGTTGAGCAGGTCTTCGATTTCCTTGGCCTGGTCGAGCAGGGCCACGGCTTGGGGCAACAGTTGTTTGCCCAGGGCGTTGAGGCTCAGGCGTTTGCCGGCGCGGTCGAACAACTGGCAGCTGGATTGGCGTTCCAGTTCCGTGATCGAAGTGCTGGCCGCCGATTGCGACAGGGCGAGCAGGCCGGCAGCACGGGACACGCTCTCTTGCTGAGCGACGGCGACGAATACTTGAAGTTGACGGAGAGTAAATCGCATATCGATATAACCGATAACCCTTATCTTAATAATCCATTTAACAGATATTGTCACCGCCATTAGAATGCGATGCAATTGCGCACCCTGTCGGCGCAGGCAAAATCTCCAGGAGTCCCACGTACATGAGCAACATGAACCACGAGCGTGTCCTCAGTGTTCACCACTGGAACGACACTCTGTTCAGCTTCAAGTGCACCCGCGATCCGGGCCTGCGCTTCGAGAACGGTCAGTTCGTGATGATCGGCCTGCAACAGCCCAACGGCCGCCCGCTTATGCGCGCTTACTCGATTGCCAGCCCCAATTGGGAAGAGCATCTGGAATTCTTCAGCATCAAGGTGCCCGATGGCCCGCTGACGTCCCAGTTGCAGCACCTCAAGGAAGGCGACGAGATCATCATCAGCAAAAAGCCGACAGGCACGCTGGTGCTCGACGACTTGAAACCGGGCAAGCATTTGTACCTGCTCAGCACCGGCACCGGCCTGGCGCCGTTCATGAGCGTGATCCAGGACCCGGAAACCTACGAGCGTTTCGAGAAAGTGATCCTGTGCCACGGTGTGCGCTACGTCAATGAAGTCGCCTACCGCGAATTCATCACCGAGCACCTGCCGCAGAACGAGTTCTTCGGCGAAGCGCTGCGCGAAAAACTCATCTACTACCCCACCGTGACCCGCGAGCCGTTCGAGAACGAGGGGCGCCTGACCGACTTGATGCGCAGCGGCAAGCTGTTCAGCGATATCGGCCTGCCGCCGATCAACCCGCAGGACGACCGCGCCATGCTGTGCGGCAGCCCGAGCATGCTCGACGAAACCAGCGAAGTGCTCAACAGCTTCGGCCTGAAAGTCTCGCCGCGCATGCGCGAGCCCGGTGATTACCTGATCGAGCGTGCATTCGTCGAGAAGTAAGCCTGTTTAAAGCGGCTCCTGTGTGGGAGCGGGCTTGCCCGCTCCCACAGTCGTTTCTGGGGTTCAGGCGTGTGCGGGGATGACTTCCAGCACGCGGATCAACCCTGGTTGCGGGTAGTGCCAGCGCACATCCACGTCCCAGAACTGCGCCCCGTACTCGCGTTCCGGCGCCGGTGCCTGGTAGGCCGGGCGGGGGTCCTGGGCCAGACATTGCTCGATCAGTTCCACCAACGGCTCTGCAAGGCGCTGAGCGTGGCTGTGAGCCTGTTGCAGGGCCGAATCCTGCCACTGCACCGGGATCAATGCCGGCGCGGCGCTGGCGATGGTGTTGCTGGCAGCGGCGATGATGTCGGCGTAAGGCACGTAGGGCTTGATGTCCAGGACCGGCGTGCCGTCCAGTAGGTCGATACCGGATATCCACAGGCGCCCCGCCTCCACCTTGTCCAGCTTCACCACCGATTGGCCGATGCCGTTCGGGCGATGGGTGGCGCGCGTGGCGAACACCCCCATGGATTTGTTGCCACCCAGGCGTGGCGGGCGCACCTTGAGCCGTGGCTTGTCTTCCAGGGCTTGATGGAACAGGAACAGCAGCCACACATGGCTCACCTGTTCCAGCCCCTGCACCGCTTCGCCTTGATCGAAAGGCGCCACCAACTCCAAGACGCCCCGTGCCGCCGGTGCCAGTTGCGGTTGGCGGGGGATGGCGAATTTCTCCTTGAAGCAGGAGCGCACGAAGCCGATGGGGGAAACGCTGTAGGTCATGGTCTGGATCGAGGCGCAAGAGGGGCGGGCATGATAACCCGGGTAGGCGCCGGGGTGGTCGTTGGGGCGCTATCGCGAGCGGGTTCGCTCCCACCTCAGCGCAATCGCTTCCCTGTGGGGTTTGCCCGCGATAGCCGCGCGCTATCTCAGAGGCTAAACCCGCCATCCAAAGGAATGATGTTGCCGGTCATGTAGGCCCCGGCCGTACTCGCCAGGCTGATGGCGAGAGCGGCCATTTCCTCTTCTCGGCCCCAGCGTTTCATCGGGATCAGCGCGGTGTCTTCGGCCAGGGCCTGTTCATCGTTGCCGATGTGCTGGGTCATTTTGCTGGGGAAGCGCCCGGGGGCGATCACGTTGATGTTGATGTGCTGGCTCACCAGCTCCCGAGCGAGGAGGCGCGACAGTTGGTGCAGCGCGGCTTTGCTCGGGCCGTAGGCGTAGGCCTGTTCGCCGAAGGAAGAAATACCGGCCGCCGAGCCGATGTTGATGACCCGTGCTGGGTTCGCCGCGCAGCCGGCCTTGCGCAACAGTGGTAGCAATTGCTGGATGCAGGTGAACACGGACGTCACGTTCAGTTGCATGACCTTTTCCCAGCCCTTGGCCGGGTAGCTTTCCAGGGGCGCGCCCCACGTGGTGCCAGCGTTGTTGACCAGAATGTCGAGTTGGCCGATGCGCTCGCCCAGGGTGGCGGCCAGTTGCTGCACGCCTTCCTCCGTGGCCAGGTTGGCGGCGATGCCATGGCACGTACCGTGGGCGCTCAACTCAAGCGCGGTTTGTGCGCAGGCCTGGGCATCGCGAGCGCAGACATAGACGGTGGCGCCGGCTTCGACGAAGGCTTTGGCGATCATTTTGCCGATACCACGGGTGCCGCCGGTCACCAGGGCGGTGCGGCCTTGCAGGGAGAAGTAAGGGTGCATGGCGAATCCTGAGGGCTGAGGGGATGTCGCTACCCTAGCGGTCAGTGGCGCGCAGCGGAGCCATCATTGCTGGTGAGAATGGGCGGGCATGCCTGTGGGGCGGCCGTGGGTGGCCGCCCCACAGGGCAAGGGTCAGGGGCGGACGCGCAGGGTCAGGCCCTTGAGGAAGTTGCGCAGCAACTGGTCGCCACAGGTGCGGTAGTTGGTGTGGCCGAACTTGCGGAACAGCGCGCTCAGCTCGGGCTTGGACACCGGGAACTCCGAGGCCTTGAGGATCGCGTGCATGTCGTCTTCCTTGAGCTCGAAGGCCACACGCAGTTTTTTCAGGATGATGTTGTTGGTGACCGGCAGTTCGATGGGCAGCGGCGGGCGGCTCTCGTCCTTGCCGCGCTTGAAGATCACCAGGCCATCGAGGAAGTGGGCCATGACCTCGTCGGGGCAGAAGACGAAGCCTTCTTCCTCGTCTTTCTTGAGGTAGGTCACCAGGTCTTCCTTGCTGACGTCCATGCCGCCGAGCTTGATGAGTTCGACAACCTTGTTGTCGCTGATGTCGAGCATGTAGCGCACGCTGCGCAGTACGTCGTTATGAATCATGTGGGCAGTCCTGATCGATCGGTCGTGAGCGCCGCGTCTGGGCGCGGCGTCGAGATGTAGGGTGTTGCGCGAAGTCGTTAGAACTTCTCTTTGGCGGACAGGTAGCGCCATTGGCCCACCGGCACCTTGCCGATGGACACGCCGCCGATACGGATGCGGCGCATGGCGATGACCTTCAGGCCGACAGCCTGGCACAGCAGGGCGATGATTCCCGGTTGCGGGTTCTTCATGGCAAAGCGCAGGCGATTCTCGTTCTGCCAACTGGCCTTGACTGCCGGCAGCTCCTTGCCTTTATAGGTGAGGCCGTGGTTCAGGCGATTGAGGCCATGGGCTGCCATGTCGCCCTCGACCTCGACCACGTACTCCTGCTCGATCTTGCTGGCGTCGGCAGTGAGTTTGCGCAGGATTTTCCAGTCCTGGGTGAACACCAACAGGCCGCTGGCGTTGGCTTGCAGGTCGGCGCTGGCGTTCAGGCGCAGGAAGTGGCCCTTGAGCGGGCGCTTGCCGTAGCGGTGTTCTTCGCTCAGGGTTTCGGCGCCCAGGCTCTGCATCGCGGTTTCGGCGTCCACGCCCGCCGGGGCATGGAGCAGCAGGGTGACCGGCTCTGGCGCGGTGGCCTTGGCGTCCTTGTCCAGCTCGACTTTTTGCGTGTCGACCTTGAACTGCGGCTCGTCGATCACTTCGCCGTCCACGGTGACCCAGCCGCCCTCGATGAACAGCTCAGCCTCCCGACGGGAACAGCCGACGAGTTCGATGAGGCGTTTGGAGAGACGTATCGGGTCAGTCATGACAGGGCCGTAGTAAAAAAGGGGTGGGCATTGTACCTGCCTGGCGCCGGTTAATCGCGGGTCCATTTGCAGGGGCCGGTTTTTTGCGCCGGTTCAGCCGCGTCGGGCCGCAGCCTGGGCCGGGCGCAAGCGCATGTGTAGCAGCGGGTAGGGCTGGCCCATGCCGTCGTGCTCTGAGCGACCGACGGCTTCAAAACCTTGCTTGAGGTAGAAACCCAGGGCTTGCGGGTTCTGTTCGTTGACGTCCAGTTGATCGGCATTGAGGTGCTCGATGGCATAGCGCAGCAACTGCTTGCCCAGGCCCTGGCCACGCTGGGCTGGGTCGATGAAGAGCATTTCGATCTTGCCCGCCGCGATGCCGGCGAACCCGGTGATGTGCTGGCGTGCGTCCTTGGTGCAGATCAGCATCACCGCATCCAGGTAGCGGGTGCGCACCAGGTCCTTGAGCAGGCTGATGTAGCTCTCGGGCAGGAAGTTGTGGGTGGCGCGTACCGAGGCTTCCCACACCTGGGTCAACTCGTCGTAGTCGCTCTGTTTGGGGGTGTGGATGGCCGAGTGCTTGAGCATGCCGGCGGTTCCTTGTGCGGTGGTGGCGATGCCCAGAACGATAGCCGTAAAAAAGCCCCGCATCTTGTCACAGAGCAGGGCTTTTTCAGCTTCAGGCCTTAGATCTGTTCGGCCCAGAGGTCGTATTCGTCGGCGTCGGTGACCTTGCACCAGACTTTGTCGCCAGGCTTGAGGTTGCTGCCGTTGTCGATGAACACGTTGCCGTCGATTTCCGGGGCGTCGAAGAAGCAGCGGCCGACGGCGCCCTGTTCGTCAACTTCGTCCACCAGCACTTCGATCTCGCGGCCGATGCGCTGTTGCAGGCGCGCCGAGCTGATGGCCTGTTGATGGGCCATGAAGCGGTCCCAGCGATCCTGCTTGACGTCATCGGGCACGATGGCCGCGTCCAGGAGGTTGGCCGGGGCGCCTTCGACCGGCGAATACTGGAAGCAACCGACGCGGTCGAGCTGGGCTTCGGTCAGCCAGTCGAGCAGGTACTGGAAGTCTTCTTCGGTTTCGCCGGGGAAACCGACGATGAAGGTGGAACGGATGATGAGATCCGGGCAGATCACGCGCCAGTTCTTGATCCGCGCCAGGGTCTTGTCTTCAAAGGCTGGGCGTTTCATGGCCTTGAGCACTTTGGGGCTGGCGTGCTGGAACGGGATGTCCAGGTACGGCAGGATCTTGCCGGCGGCCATCAGGGGGATCAGTTCGTCCACGTGAGGGTAGGGGTAGACGTAGTGCAGGCGCACCCACACGCCGAGGCTGCTCAGGGCTTCGCACAGTTCGGTCATGCGGGTTTTCACCGGCGCGCCGTTCCAGAACCCGGTGCGGTACTTGACGTCCACGCCGTAGGCGCTGGTGTCCTGGGAAATCACCAGCAGTTCCTTGACCCCGGCCTTGACCAGGCGCTGGGCCTCGTCCAGCACGTCGCCCACCGGGCGGCTGACCAGTTTGCCGCGCATCGAGGGGATGATGCAGAAGCTGCAACTGTGGTTGCAGCCTTCGGAAATCTTCAGGTAGGCGTAGTGGCGCGGCGTCAGCTTGATGCCTTGCGGCGGCACCAGGTCGATCAGCGGGTTGTGGTCCTGGCGTGGTGGCACGGCGTCGTGCACCGCGTTGACCACTTGCTCGTACTGCTGCGGGCCGGTCACCGCGAGCACGCTGGGGTGCACGTTGCGGATATTGCCTTCTTCGACACCCATGCAACCGGTAACGATGACCTTGCCGTTTTCCTTGATGGCTTCACCGATCACTTCCAACGACTCGGCCTTGGCCGAATCGATGAAACCGCAGGTGTTGACGACTACCACGTCGGCGTCCTGGTAGGTGGACACGACGTCATAGCCCTCCATTCGCAACTGCGTGAGGATGCGCTCGGAGTCGACCAAGGCTTTTGGGCAACCCAAAGAGACGAAGCCAACCTTGGGATTGGCCGGCGCGGGGGTGGTGGACATGTCTAACCTCGGTATGGAATGACACAACCGGTCGGGCACGACGAGGTTGCGGGTGGGCGCTTGGCTGCGCCTCTGGTCAAAAAGTGCGCAATTCTAGCGATGGGAAACGCACTTGACCAGCTTTATGCAGGGAAAAACGACGAGTGCTGCGCTATGCTTCGCGCCGTCAAGACCGAGCGGATCCCGTAGGTCAATTGAGAATCTGTTACAACGCGTAAAACGCCCATGCTGCACGACAGGTCGCGCGGGTTTTTCAAGTGTAGGCGCGCTTTCCAATTAAGCCCCGGTGCGGTGGCAGGAGTGGTTGATGGGTCAGGCAAGTAGTCAGGTGGCGGATGCCGGGCATTCGCCCGCCAAGCCGTTGAGCATGCTGGTGGCGGCGGTCGGGGTGGTTTACGGCGATATCGGCACCAGCCCGTTGTACACCCTCAAAGAGGTGTTTTCCGGCGGGTACGGGGTACCGGTCAATCACGATGGGGTGCTGGGCATCCTGGCGCTGATTTTCTGGTCGCTGATCTGGGTAGTTTCGATCAAGTACATGCTGTTTGTGTTGCGCGCTGACAACCAGGGCGAGGGCGGCATCATGGCCCTGACCGCCCTGGCACGGCGGGCGGCGGCGGATCACCCGCGCCTGCGCACCCTGTTGGTGGTGTGCGGCTTGATCGGCGCTGCGCTGTTCTATGGCGACAGCATGATTACCCCGGCGATTTCCGTGCTTTCGGCCATTGAAGGGCTGGGCCTGGCCTTCGACGGCATCGACCATTGGGTGGTGCCGCTGTCGCTGGTGGTGCTGGTGGCGTTGTTCCTGATCCAGAGCCATGGCACGGCGCGCATCGGCATCCTGTTTGGCCCGGTGATGGTGACTTGGTTCCTGGTGCTGGGGGCGCTGGGCGTCTGGGGCATCGTCCATCAACCGGAAGTGCTCAAGGCGATGAACCCGGTGTGGGCTGTGCGCTTCTTTATGGTGCACCCGGGCATGGGCGTGGCGATCCTCGGCGCGGTGGTGCTGGCGCTGACCGGCGCTGAGGCGCTGTACGCCGACATGGGCCACTTCGGCCGCAAGCCGATTGCCCGTGCCTGGTTCATCCTGGTGCTGCCGGCGTTGGTGCTCAATTACTTCGGCCAGGGCGCGATGCTGCTGGCGGACCCGGAAGCGGCGCGCAACCCCTTCTACCTGCTGGCGCCGAGCTGGGCGCTGATCCCGCTGGTAGCGCTCTCGACCCTGGCCACGGTGATCGCCTCCCAAGCGGTGATTTCCGGGGCGTTCTCCCTGACCCGTCAAGCGATCCAACTCGGCTACATCCCGCGCATGCACATCCAACACACCTCCAGCGATGAGCAGGGGCAAATCTACATCGGCGCCGTCAACTGGGCGCTGATGGTCGGGGTGATCCTGCTGGTGCTGGGCTTCGAGTCGTCCGGCGCCCTGGCCTCGGCTTACGGCGTGGCGGTGACCGGCACCATGCTGATGACCACCATCCTGGTGTCGGCAGTGATGCTGCTGTTGTGGAAATGGCCACCGATCCTCGCGGTGCCGGTGTTACTGGGGTTCCTGCTGGTCGATGGCCTGTTCTTCGCTGCCAACGTGCCGAAAATCATTCAGGGCGGCGCCTTCCCGGTGCTGGCGGGCATCGTTTTGTTCGTGTTGATGACCACCTGGAAGCGTGGCAAGCAACTGCTGGTCGATCGCCTGGACGAAAGCGGGTTGCCGCTGCCGATCTTTATCAGCAGCATCCGCGTGCAGCCACCGCATCGGGTTCAGGGTACAGCGGTGTTTCTCACCGCCCGTCCGGACGCCGTGCCCCATGCCTTGCTACATAACCTGCTGCACAACCAGGTGCTGCACGAACAGGTGGTACTGCTGACGGTGGTCTATGAAGACATCCCCCGCGTACCGGCGTCGCGGCGCTTCGAAGTGGTGGCCCATGGCGAAGGCTTTTTCCGGGTCATTCTGCACTTTGGCTTCACCGACGAACCCGACGTACCCCAGGCCCTGAAGCTCTGCCACCTGCAAGACCTGGACTTCAGCCCCATGCGCACCACCTACTTCCTGAGCCGCGAAACGGTGATCGCCTCTAAGCTCGAAGGCATGGCCCGCTGGCGCGAAGCCTTGTTCGCCTTCATGTTGAAAAACGCCAACGGCAACCTGCGTTTCTTCAACCTGCCGGTAAACCGGGTGATCGAACTGGGTACCCAAGTCGAGATGTAAGCCTGCGCCACAAAAAAGCCCCCGTTGCCTTGCGGCAGCGGGGGCTTTTTTTGTGTGGGCTCAGCTTATTGTTCGGCGACTTTGCTGTCGTTCTGGCGTTTGTTGATGAGGTCCACCAAACGCTTGGCCAGGGCCGGGTAGTTTTCGTCGAAGTGATGGCCGCCGGGCAGTTTCACCACTTCGCCGACGACGCTCTTGTCGGTGCAGCCGCTTTCGTCGGCCTCTTCGCCACCGTAGATGCACACCACTTTGGCGGCGGGCAGCTTGGCCATTTCCGGGCCGGTGGCGGCTTCTTTGCCGGCGTTGCCGAGCCAGCCTTCGACTTCGATTTCAAAGCTGCCGGTGCGGGCGAAGGCCAGCAGGATAATGGCATCGACCCGTTGCTGCTCGGCCTCGGGCAAGCGGTTGTAGATGGCCGGCAGCACATCGGCACCGAAGGAGTAACCGGTGAGGACGAAGCGCTTGGTGCCCCATTTTTGCCGGTAGTGCTGCATCAGTTCGCTCAGGTCGGTGGCGCTTTGCTCGGGGCTCTTGTGCTGCCAGTAGTAGCGCAGGGTGTCGATGCCCACGACCGGGTAGCCGATCTTGGCCATTTCCCCGGCCACGTCCTTGTCCAGGTCGCGCCAGCCGCCGTCGCCGGAGAGGAATAGGGTCACGGTGTCGTTGTTCGCCTGGGCCGGGACTTCCACCACGGGGATGTTCAGGCCGCCATTGCCCTTGTCGGCGCCGATCAGGATTTTGCGCAGCTCGTTGTTCAGCACTTGGGTCAGGTTGATGTCGTAGTCGCTGATGCTGGTTTGCGCATTGGGCTGGTCGCGCACGAAGCCTGCGCTGGTGTCGTCGGGGTTGTCGTTCCACGCCGCGAGCCAATGGCCGTAGGCTGCTTTCCTGGGCAGCAGGTGGGTGCAGCCGGGTTTTTCCAGGGCCAGGTCCACCGAGACAGCCTGGGCCTTGTCGTCTTTCTGTTCCGCCAGCCAACGCCAGGCCAGCACCGCGCCCGGGCCGATACCGCTGACCAGGGTCGCCGGGCCGTGCAACTGGCGCAGCGCCGATTGCAGGGCGCGGCCCTGGTGGATGCAGTCGCTGGGCAGGATCACCTGGACGATCTGTGCACTGGCGCCACGGCTCAGGGCCAGCAACTGGGCGTCGCTGAGTGTCTGTTCGTCGGTCACCGCCACCACCACGTGGGCCCGTGGTGTGGTGCCGGGGGTGACACGGGTTATCGCGGCGCCATCGGCCGGCGCCAGGCGTTCCAGGCTCGGTTCGGGCGCCGGGCGGTTCCAATACCAGTAACCGAGCGCGGCGATCAGGGCCAGGGTCACCAGGGTGACCAATACATACCGCCAGAAGCGTAGAGTCATCAGCGTTTCACCAATCCAGTCAGGCCGCCCGCAATCAGGGCGGCAGTATCGGCCAGAGCCACCAGCGGATCGAGTCCGGCGGGGACAGCCATGTAACGCGGTTCCCAGTCCGGCTGGAACTTGTCCTTGAAGCGGCGCAGGCCTTGGAAGTTGTACAACTGCTCGCCACGGCGGAACACCATCGAACCCAGGCGCTGGGTCAGGGGCGCGCCGCGCCGCGGTTGCAGGCCCGACAGCGGCACCATGCCGAGGCTGAAACGGGCATAGCCGTGGTTTTTATAGTGCTGGATCAGACCCACCATCAAAAACTCCATGGTCAACTTGGGCGCGTCCGGGTGGGCGCGCATCAGGTCGAGGCTGGCCAGGTCATGGCTGTAGGTCTCCAGCAGGTTGGCAAAGGCCACCGGCCGTCCCTCGAAGCGGATCACCGCAACGCGAAAATGCTTGAGGTAGTCCTCGCTGAAACGCCCGAGGGAGAAACCTTTTTCACGCACGTTCTTGCCCGTCAGCCAGGCGTCGGAGATGACCTTGAGTTCGTCCATCGGCGCGTGGCCGGGTTCGTGGATCTCCAGGGATAAACCATCGCGGGTGCCGCGGTTCCAGGTGTAGCGCAGGTCCTTCATCTCCTTGCCTTTGGCTTCGAGGTCAAAACGCAGCAGGTCGACGCGGGCCTCTTCGCCCAACTTGATGGCGGTGAGGCCGATGTCCATGTAGTACGGCAGGTTCTCCGCGCGCACCTGGTAGAACACCGGGCGGGCATGGTGGATGTCGCACAGGTCACGGAACTGCCAGATCATCTCTGCCCGTTGCTGGGGCGGCCCGATGGGGTCGTACAGCGCCACCAGGCTGCGGCCGCGGCGGGCATACATCAGGAAAGCGTCGTCGTTGGGGTGGAACAGCAGCGCTTTGTCGCCGGTCAGGGCCAGGCCACCGTCGGGTTGGGCCGAGGCCATGAGGATCTTCCAGGCCTTGGACAGTTCCTCGCTGTTGGGCAGGTGGATCACCGGGCGGGCGGTGCGCAGCAGCCAGGTCAGCGACACCACCACCAGCACCACGGCGGCGCCCAGCAACGAGCGCAGGCCCCGGGGCGCATCGGCGTCGAGGGTGAACTGCCACCACAACTGATGGCTGTAGGGCACGTCCTGGTAGGCGAACAACAGCAGCCAGATCGACGCCCCCAGCACGCACACGCTGGCCACCAGGTACAGCGGTGAGAAGGGCACTTCGGTGAGGCGGCTGGGGCGGTAGAACGAACTGCGGAACACCGCCAGCAGGCACGCGGTGAGGGTCAGCAGGCTGGCCTCTTCCCAGTCGAAGCCCTTGAGCAGCGAGAGCAGGGCGCCCACCAGCAGCAACACGGTAGTCAGCATCCACGCCGCCGACAGGCGCCGGCGCAGGCCCTGGGCCAGCAATAGGCACAACACGCCCACCAGGCTGGCGCCAAAGTGCGAGGCGTCGATCAGGCGATGGGGAATCAGGAAGCCGATGTGCTCCAGGCGCGTGTCGATCTCGGGTGTCGCCCCGGAAAACAGCAGCACCACCCCCGAGAGGAACACCAGCACCGCAAGAATGGGCGCCGCCAGGCCGGAAGCGACCCGCAACGACTGGCGCGACTGGAACAACCGTTGGCCTTCATTGACCAGCAACAGCAAGCACGCCACCAACAGCGGCAGGATCACATAGATCAAGCGATACAGCAGCAGCGCGGCGGCCAGTGGCGCGGCGCCGAGTTGGTTGGCAAAGGCGGCCAGCAGGATCGCCTCGAACACCCCGACCCCGCCAGGCACATGGCTGAGCACGCCGGCGGCGAGGGCCAGCAGGTACACCAGCACGAAGGCGCCAAAGGGCGGGGCTTCGGGCAGCAGCAAGTACAGCACGGTAGCGGCAGCGGCCACGTCCAGCGCGGTGATAAGCAATTGCAAGAAGGTCAGGCGCCGCCCCGGCAGGCGCAGGGTACGGCGCCCGGCGCGTACCAGCAGGCTGTCTTTGAAGGGTTGCTCGGGCAGGCGACGGCGGTAGATACCCACGGCCAGCACCGCGCCGAGCAGCAGTACCGCGACGGCAATCGTGCCCAACAGCGCTTCGGGCAGGTGCAGCGCCGCCGAGGCGGCGGGCAGGTTGCTCAGGGTCGCCAGTGCGGCCAGCGGTGGCAGCGCGCAGCCCAGGGAAAGGCTGGCGAAGAGCGTCATGTGCGCCACGTCGGACGCCCCCAGGCCATGGCGCGCATACAGGCGATAGCGCACCGAACCCCCCGAAAGCAGGGACAGGCCAATGGCATTGCCGATGGCAAACGCGGTGAAACCGCCCAGGACCAGGGTGCGCGGCGGCAGGCTGACACCCGCATAACGGCTGGCGGACCATTCATAGCCGAGCAGGAAAACGAAACCGGCGGCTGTCGCGGCCAAGGCACCGAGCAGCGCCGGTTTGGGCACATTCAGGATCGAGTCGTGCAGCGCGTTGAGGTCCAGCGCGCTCAACAAATGGCGGCAGGCGATCAAGGCCATGGCGAACAGCAACAGCGTCACGGCCAGGCCGATGGGCTGGCGGTACTTGCTCAGCAAGTCCAGCCATTGCAGGCGTTTGGCAGCGATGGGTTGGGTTGCGGTGACGGTGTCTTGTGGATCGGACGAATGGGCGCGCATCAATCACCTCTTGGATGGTGCGCGACAGGATGGGGGCATCCGGCCAGGTAACCAATCCCTGGGGAAAAATTATTTCAGATAGTTACAACGGCAAATCCTGTTTCACCGCCCCCGCGCGGTGTAGGTGCCGGAGTGGAGCAGCGCAAGAGCATAGTCGCTAATGGGCGCAGGGTAGCGGCCCGGTGCCTGCTTTTCGCTGCAGGCTATTGTTCTGGAAGGAAATTTCTTACAGGCACAAAAAAGGCCACTCTTGCGAGTAGCCTTTTTCGATGTTTGGTTGCGGGAGCCGGATTTGAACCGACGACCTTCGGGTTATGAGCCCGACGAGCTACCAGACTGCTCCATCCCGCGTCTGTGGGCGGCATTGTACAGGCCAATCAAGATGTGTCAATCGCTAATCTGCCGGGCCGTGCAATCAGCACCTGACCTAAAAACCTGCGCGCACAAAAAAGGCCACTCTTGCGAGTAGCCTTTTTCGATGTTTGGTTGCGGGAGCCGGATTTGAACCGACGACCTTCGGGTTATGAGCCCGACGAGCTACC
This sequence comes from Pseudomonas sp. MF08875, assembly GCF_059862525.1. Classification (NCBI taxonomy): domain Bacteria; kingdom Pseudomonadati; phylum Pseudomonadota; class Gammaproteobacteria; order Pseudomonadales; family Pseudomonadaceae; genus Pseudomonas; species Pseudomonas sp. MF08875. The sequence continues at coordinate 246,384 of NZ_JCBCUW010000001.1, read as the reverse complement.
AGACTGCTCCATCCCGCGTCTGTGTGGCGGCATCCTACAGGCATACGCGCAGGTGTCAATCGTTAATGGCTTGGATGGACAACTTAGCTAAGCCTTTGATTGAAAAGGGTATCTACTCAAAAGCGACACGCACAAAAAAGGCCACTCTTGCGAGTAGCCTTTTTTGATGTTTGGTTGCGGGAGCCGGATTTGAACCGACGACCTTCGGGTTATGAGCCCGACGAGCTACCAGACTGCTCCATCCCGCGTCTGTGTGGCGGCATTCTACAGAGGAACGCTGGGCTGTCAACCGAAAACCTGGGGAAACCTCTTTGGCTTCAATCGCTTAGGACCCCGATCGAGAGGTCGTGAACCGCTGCAGGGGTTGCCAGGTATGGCTTTCAGCTCTATTGACGACTTTAATTCGATTGAGCAAATAAATTACTAGCGCTTCTTCCGCCACCTCAATCAGAAGAAGCAAAGTACTGGTGCTATATACAGTTCTCAGTGCGATACTACGCTTCCATTTATCTTGTAGTCCTTTTCCTCTTGGCCAAACCTGCCTTTATATGACGCAGCGCAAAATCATCCACGTCGATTGCGACTGTTTTTATGCCGCCATCGAAATGCGTGACAACCCGGCCCTGGCCGCCAAGCCGTTGGCGGTCGGCGGCCAGGCAGACCATCGGGGCGTGATCGCGACCTGCAACTACGAGGCGCGCGCTTATGGCGTACGTTCTGCCATGTCGTCCCGCCACGCTTTGCAACTGTGCCCGGACCTGGTCATCGTCAAGCCGCGCATGGACGCCTATAAAGCCGCGTCCAAGGAAATCCAGGGAATCTTTCGCGACTACACCGACCTCATTGAGCCGTTGTCGCTGGACGAGGCCTATCTTGATGTCTCCCAGTGCCCGCATTTCGATGGCAGCGCCACGCGCATCGCCCAGGACATCCGCCGGCGGGTGTCTAACCAGTTGCACATTACGGTGTCGGCGGGGGTGGCGCCGAACAAGTTCCTGGCGAAAATCGCCAGCGACTGGAAAAAGCCCAATGGGCTGTTCGTGATTACACCGGATCAGGTCGAGGATTTTGTCTCTGCGCTGCCCGTCAGCAAGTTGCACGGCGTGGGCAAAGTCACGGCGCAGAAACTGGCGCGCCTGGGCATCAGCACCTGCCTGGAGCTACGGGACTGGAACAAGTTAGCGCTGGTACGTGAATTCGGCAGTTTTGGTGAGCGGCTCTGGGGGTTAGCCCGTGGGATCGATGAGCGTTTGGTGCACAACGACAGCCGACGTCAGTCGGTCAGTGTTGAAAATACCTACGATGTAGATCTGCCAGATCTGGTCAGTTGCCTGGAAAAGCTCCCTGAACTGCTGGAAACCCTGGCCGGGCGCATGGCGCGGATCGACAGCAGCTACCGCCCGGGTAAGCCGTTCGTCAAAGTGAAGTTCCACGATTTCACGCAAACCACCCTGGAACAGGCGGGAGTAGGGCGGGATTTGCAGGGTTACACGCAGATGCTGACCCAGGCCTTCAAGCGCGGGGATAAGCCGGTGCGGTTGCTGGGCATTGGCGTGCGTCTACAGGATTTGCGCGGCGGGTTTGAACAGTTGGATCTGTTCGAGCGGTAAGGATGGCGCCGTCCCGGCCGCCATCGCTACTGGGGTATCAGTTAGCGCCAGGGTCGGCGACCAGGCGCCCGGCGTCCTTGGTCAGGGATTTGAGGAATTCACCCTGCAACTCGGGATCGTTGCGGGTCAGTTCGATCAGGCTCTGTTCCAGTTCGCTGGCTTCTTCTTCCAAGCCCAGCTCCGACAGGCGTTTGACCCGGTGCACCCATTGGCTCACCTCGTCATCCTCCAGGTCGTCGTAGATCAGGGCGTGAGCCTCCAGCAACTTGCCGCGCAACGTGCTGCTGATGGCCAGCGACGAGTCCGAATGCACGTCGTCCTGGGCATCTTCCACGCTGATCTGCAATTTGCCGATGTGGTTCAGGTCCTGCTCGGAGAAGGGGCTGTCCAGCAGGTTGAGGCGCAGGACGCCGTTGCGGTCGGTGCTCAGGTTGAAGGTCTGCTTGCCGGCCTTGACCTCTACCGGGCGTTCGCTCCAGGGCAGGCTCGAGTATTCCAGGCGTTTATCGCGCTGGGTTTCTTCGATGGCGGCCAGGTTCTGCTGGGCGCGGCCATGGGATGGCACGTTCATGGCCGGGTTGAGCCCGGCGAAACCGTAATTGATCCAGTCCCGCGTGACGCTGTCGGGCAGGTTGCCCAGGGCGATCACGTTGAGCACATTGGCGCCGATGCCCGCGACCACCGCGACCGCGCCCAACGGGATCTCGTAGACCTCTCGCCAGGGTTGGTACGGGGTGTAGCGGTCGTAGCGGCGGGTGACCTCGAATTCAGTGACCTCGAAGGTCTTCTGTTCGTGGATCCGCACGCGGCGCTGAGGCAGTTCGAGCACCTTAGGCTCGCCGACATCGATCTGCAGGCTGTGTTCGAGCAATTTGCGCTCGACACGTTCCTCGTGCTCGCTGCGTTGTGACATGTGATTGGCACAGCCGCTGACCAGCAGGGCGCCGCACAGGGCGGCACCACCGAGGCCTAAGGTGTTTCGCTTGAACATGACGTCTCTTGATCTGGTTTCAGCGGCGGATACGGGCCTGGAGGAACGACAGCACGTCAGCGACCGGCAGCGCTTGTGCCTCGGCTTCGGTGCGGCTCTTGTATTCCAGGTTGCCATCGGCGAGGCCGCGGTCACTGACCACGATCCGGTGGGGAATGCCGATCAGTTCCATGTCAGCGAACTTGATGCCGGGGCTGGTTTTCTTGTCGCGGTCGTCCAGCAGCACCTCGAAGCCGGCAGCCGTCAGTTCGGCGTAGAGCTTGTCGGTGGCTTCGCGCACCTGTTCGGTTTCGTAGCGCAGGGGCACCAGGGCGATCTGGAAAGGTGCGAGAGTATCGCTCCAGATGATGCCGTTTTCGTCGTTGTTCTGCTCGATGGCGGCAGCCACCACGCGAGAGACGCCGATGCCGTAGCAGCCCATGGACAGGGTCACAGGCTTGCCGTTTTCGCCCAGGACCTGGCACTTCATGGCTTCGCTGTACTTGGTGCCCAGTTGGAAAATATGCCCGACTTCGATGCCGCGCTTGATTTCCAAGGTGCCTTTGCCGTCCGGGCTTGGGTCGCCGGCGACCACGTTACGCAGGTCGGCCACGGTCGGAACCGGTAGGTCGCGTTCCCAGTTGACGCCGAAGTAGTGCTTGTCGTCGATGTTGGCGCCGACGCCGAAGTCACTCATCAGCTCCACCGAGCGGTCGATAATGATCGGCAGTGGCAGGTTCAGCGGGCCCAGGGAGCCAGCACCGGCGCCAATGGCGTCGCGCAGTTCGGCATCGCTGGCCATGACCAGAGGGTTGGCGACGCCAGGCTGGTTGGCGGCCTTGATTTCGTTGAGCTCGTGGTCGCCACGGATAATCAGCGCGATCAGCTTGCCGGCTTCTTGCGCGTGGACCACCAGGGTCTTGACGGTTTTTTCAATCGGCAGATTGAAGCCTTCGACCAGTTGGGCGATGGTCTTGGCGTTGGGCGTATCGACCAGGCGCAGCTCTTCGGTCGGCGCGGCGCGGGAGGTTTCCCGGGGCACGGCTTCGGCTTTCTCGATGTTCGCCGCGTAGTCGGAGCCATTGCTGAAGATGATGTCGTCTTCACCGGACTCGGCCAGCACGTGGAATTCGTGGGAGCCGGCGCCGCCGATGGAGCCGTTGTCAGCCTCGACCGCGCGGAATTTCAGGCCCAGGCGTGTGAACACGTTGCAGTACGCCTGGTGCATGCGGTCATAGGTGACTTGCAGTGAGGCGGGGTCGGCGTGGAAGGAGTAGGCGTCCTTCATGATGAACTCGCGGCCACGCATCAGGCCGAAGCGCGGGCGGATTTCGTCGCGGAACTTGGTCTGGATCTGGAACAGGTTGATTGGCAGCTGTTTGTAGCTGCTCAACTCGTTGCGGGCCAGGTCGGTGATGACTTCTTCATGGGTCGGGCCGGCGCAGAACTCGCGGCCATGGCGATCCTTGAAGCGCAGCAATTCCGGGCCGTACTCTTCCCAGCGCCCGGATTCCTGCCACAACTCGGCCGGTTGGGTACTCGGCATCAGCACTTCAAGGGAGCCGGCGGCGTTCATTTCTTCGCGAACGATGGCTTCAACCTTGCGCATGACCCGCAGCCCCATGGGCAACCAGGTGTACAGGCCAGAGGCCAGTTTGCGGATCATGCCGGCGCGCAGCATCAGCTGGTGGCTGATGACGACCGCGTCCGAAGGCGTTTCTTTCTGTGTGGCGAGCAAATATTGACTGGTGCGCATGGTAGGCCGTTGTCGGTTGCTGATGACGAGAAATGACTGGGCATTGTACGGGCGGTAACTGCTGGCGTACAGGCATCAGGTTGGCCAGGCCCTGTAGGCGTTTGCGCCCACGTGGCCCTGGGGTGTCAGCTTTGCTCTTGCGGGTTCAGGCGAATGCGGCGGTTTTCCTGGAACCAGTGCAGGGCGATCAACAGCAGGGTCGGCACGCCGAGCAGGGCGGTTATCAGGAAGAAGTCGTGGTAGCCGAACTTCTCCACCATCACCCCGGAATAGCCGCCGATCAGGCGTGGCAGCAAGAGCATGATCGAGCTGAGCAGGGCGTATTGGGTGGCGGAGAACTTGAGGTTGGTCAGGCTCGACAGGTAGGCGACGAAGGCGGAAGTGGCCAGGCCCGAGCTGAAGTTATCCAGCGAGATGGTCACCATCAGCATTTGCAGGTCCGGGCCCATGCCCGCGAGCATCAGGAACAGCAGGTTGGTGCCGGCCGAGGCGATGCCGCCGATCAGCAGGATCGGCAGGATGCCGAAGCGCACGATCAGCAGGCCGCCCATGCCGGCGCCTACCAGGGTCATAATCAGGCCGAAAATCTTGCTGACGCTGGCGATCTGATCCTTGGTGAAGCCCTGGTCGATGTAGAACACGTTGGCCATCACGCCCATGACCGTGTCGGACATGCGGTAGGTGGCGATCAGCCCCAGCAGCAGCAGGGCTTGCCAGCGGTAGCGCAGGATAAAGTCGTTGACCGGCGTCAGTACCGGCGCCAGGCCGCGTCGGCCCATGGCGGACAGGCACAGTGCGGTGAGGGTGCCGTAGAGGATGGCACGCAGGAATGCGCGGTCTTCCAACAGGAGGTCCAGCAGGCTGACGCCCTCGAATAACACGCTGGCGAAGTCGGTGTTATAGAGCTGAGTGCACAGGGCCGGCACCGACACCAGCAGCACGATCAGCACGAACACCGATGCCAGTTGATGCACGAAGCTGTAGCGCCCGGCCGACAGTTGGGTGCGCAAGGGCACCGGTGGCTCGCGCATAAAAAGCGTGGTGAGCAGGGCGGGCACCATCAGCGCGCCGAACAACACGTAAGTGCCGGTCCACGCCGAGTGCTTGTAGCTGAACCCGGTGGAGCCGAAGCCTTCGGCGAAAAACAGCGCGCCTGCGGTCGCCAGCAGCGCCGCGACCCGGTAACCGGACATATAAGCAGCGGCGAGGGCAGCCTGGCGGGTGTCGTCGGCGATCTCCAGGCGATAGGCGTCCACGGCGATATCCTGGGTCGCAGAGGCGAACGCCACGACCACGGCAATGGCGATCAACCAGGACAGGTGTTTTTGCGGGTCACAGAAACCCATGCCTACCAGGCCGAGGATCACCAACACCTGGGACAGGACGAGCCAAGAGCGCCGGCGCCCCAGTTTGCCCAGTAGTGGCAGGCGCCACTGGTCGAGCAGCGGCGACCACACCCATTTAAAGGCATAGGCCAGGCCGATAAGGCTGGCATAACCGATGGTTTCGCGCGCCACACCGGCTTCGCGCAACCAGACCGACAGCGTAGAAAACACCAGCATGTAAGGCAGGCCGGCAGCGAAACCAAGCAGCAACAACACGAGCGTCGAGGGGCTGGCATAGGCGGCAAGTGCGGCTCGCCAGGTTTTACGGGGCATGGGCTGGAGTCTGCCTCAAGAAGTACGGAAACAAAGCGCGCACTCTAACCGCTGTGCTCTACCGGGCGCCAGCCATGGCGCTGAATATCAACACGATTGTTCAGGATGCTGACACCTTCACTGCGTAAACGCGCACGTTGCTCGTCACCCGAGGCGGAGCCGGCGGGCAGGCTCAGACGTCCGCCCGCTGCCATTACGCGGTGCCAGGGCAGTTTGCTATCGCCGGGCAACTGGCTGAGGGTGCGGCCCACCCAGCGCGCCGCGCGACCCAGGCCTGCCAGTTCTGCCAACTGGCCATAGCTGACCACTTTGCCTTCGGGCACTTGGGCCAGCGTCAGGTAAAGCGCGGTGCGGCGCATCTGGGCCGGGCTTTCGGGCGTGTCACTCATTGTGGTGGTCCAGTAGGAGGTATGTCCGTATTAATGTAGGAAACGTCTCTGATTCTCGAATGGGAAGTGAACTCAACTCAAATACTCGGGTCAGTCCTTCCTAAGGCTTTATCCATGGGGATAATGCCGGTTTTTTCCGCGAACTCGAGCGTTGTCTTTGCTTATGCTGTCCAGATCCCTGCTGTGCCTCGCTGTCCTCAGTACCTCCACCCCTGTATTGGCCGATACCGTTTGGTTGAAAAATGGCGACCGCCTCAGTGGCAAGATCAAGGTGTTCGATGGCGGCAAATTGCTGATCCAAACCAAGTACGCCGGGGTCGTGGCTCTGGACTGGCATCAGGTCAAGACCCTGGAGAGCGATCAGGAGTTGTTGGTCAAGCAGGATGCCTATGTGGGCGAGAAGGCCAAGTCCTTGCACGCGGCCGAGGAGGGCATGGTGATCTTGGCCAACGGCGAGGCGCCGAAAACCGTCGAGCTGGCCAGTATCGAACAGATCATCAAGCCTAAACCTGTGATCGAGGATCTCGTCTGGAAGGGTAATGTCGATGTGGCGCTGGACTATCAGCGCGCCGAGAAAGACGTCGACGACTACGACGTCGACTTCAAGACCTCTGCTCGCCATGGCAAGTGGCGGCATATTGCCGAGGGCGAGTACAACCGGGTGTTTCAGAATGACGTGGTGACCACCGACAACTGGAGTGCCGAGTATGCGCTGGACCGCTTCCTCACCGAGCAGTGGTTCTGGCAGGGGCGTTTGACCTACAAGCGCGACAAAGTCGAAGACCTGGCACGCCAACGTACTGTCGGTACTGGCCCGGGTTACCAGTTCTGGGATGACGAGTTGGGGGCGTTCTCGCTGGGGTCGTTGGTCAACCGCACCGACTATGAGTATTCGGACGGTGGTAAGGACAACTTCTACTCCCTGGCCATGAAGTGGGACTACAACCGCTACCTGCTAGGCAAGAGCGTTGAGTTCTTCACTAATGGCGAAGTGGGCAAGCCCCTGGCTGGCGTCGCCGACTATGCGCTGGATGCCGAAGTGGGTCTGCGTTATCGGGTCACGGAATGGGCCTCGCTCAACCTCAAGGCCGAGAAGGACATCATCACCGGCACCAACGACAGTGATATGAGCAAGACCCGCTACACCGCCGGTTTCGGCGTGACCTGGTAAGGCTGGGTTTATCGGCGATAGCGATATTTACCGCGCTATCGCCGGCACATTCAGGTAAAACAGACGCCCACAAAAAAGCCCCGCTTTTAAGGGCGGGGCTTTTAGCTGTAATCAGTACAAGTTAGATAACTTGAACTTCTTCAGCTTGCATGCCTTTCTGACCGCGGGTAGCGACGAAAGAAACCTGTTGGCCTTCTTTCAGGCTTTTGAAGCCGTCGGATTGGATAGCTTTGAAGTGAACGAACAGGTCGTCACCGGATTGTGGAGTGATGAAGCCGAAGCCTTTTTCATCGTTGAACCACTTAACGGTACCAGTTTGGCGATTAGACATGGTGTATCTCCTTGGACAAAGTTAACTGCGACTCAGGAAAAGCCCTGGCCGAGACTGAGTGCAAAGAGCAGGAAAAATTCTTGGAGATGGTTGGATCGAAATTCAACATCGTGTAGAGATTCTCAGTGACACAAGCAGCACAGTGGCGCCACCTTAACCCTTTTTCCGGAACGTGCCAATGGTCTTTGTAAAGGTTTATGGGTTTTCGTGACTGAAGGTGACAGCCGGAGCCCGCGGGGCCCAGCTATTGTGGGAAAAGCGAGAAAAACATGCCGGTCTTTGAACCCTAAGGCGCGCCCCGGTAAGATGCCGGACAGATTTTCTCCACCTCGCTATTTCAGGACACCCGCCATGAGTATCAAATCGGACAAGTGGATTCGCCGCATGGCGCAAGAGCACGGCATGATCGAGCCCTTCGTAGAGCGTCAGGTACGCGGCGAAGGCGCTGACCGGGTGATTTCCTTCGGGGTGTCGAGCTACGGTTACGACGTGCGTTGTGCTGATGAATTCAAGGTGTTCACCAACATCAACTCGGCCACTGTCGATCCGAAGAACTTCGATGAAAAGAGCTTCGTCGACGTCAAGAGCGACGTGTGCATCATCCCGCCCAACTCCTTTGCCCTGGCCCGCACCGTGGAATTCTTCCGCATTCCGCGCAACGTGCTGACCATCTGCCTGGGCAAGAGCACCTACGCGCGCTGCGGCATTATCGTTAACGTCACGCCGCTGGAACCGGAGTGGGAAGGCCACGTGACCCTGGAGTTCTCTAATACCACCACGCTGCCGGCCAAGATCTACGCCAACGAAGGCGTGGCGCAGATGCTGTTTTTCGAGTCCGACGAGCAGTGTGAAACTTCCTACAAGGACCGTGGCGGCAAGTATCAGGGCCAGCTCGGCGTCACCCTGCCTCGGACCTGATCCGAGTATCTGACAAACCGTGGGAATTCCTGGGCGTACCTGCACTCTACAAGCAGTACCGCTCTGGTTCGCGCAAGGCGAGCCGGGCCATCGCCCAGGAGTCCCCCATGAAGATCGATCCGCAAATCAGTGCTGAACTGGCGAGGCTTTCGCCCAATCAAGTTGGCGTGCTGGCTTGGTCATTGCTGGCCCATCCACCCGTGAGCATGGCAGGTGGTATTCCCGGCCAGCCTGACCCCGATACCCCCAACGAACAGCCCACCGAGCCCGGTGAACCGACCCTGCCGGACGAGCCGCCACCGGCCCCAGTGGCCTGACGCATCCCTCAAGGTGCCAGCAGATAACCGCTGCGGTACGCGTTGGTGCCGGCGATGTGGGCGATGACCATGCCCGCCGTCGCCATGCGCCGTACCGTGCGGGCATAGAGCAACCCAGCGTTGGCGCAGTGGATAGGCGTGACGCTGTCGCCGATGGGGTCGATGATTTCTGCCACCAGTTGCCCAGCCTCCAGGTATTCGCCGGGCAGGGCAATGAACACCAGCAGGCCACCCACCGGGGTTTGCACCGGTTCCACGGCGGCCAGGGGCGTAGCCGGGTAGGGTAGCTCCGGCAACGGCGCAGGTTCGCCGCTGATGGCACCCTGGTGGGTCAGGTAGTCGATCACCGCCAAACAGTCGAGGCTGGCGAGGCCGTGGTTGACGTCGCCCTGGCCGCGCAATTCAACGGTCACCGCGATGGCGCCCAGGGGAATGGCGAAGCGCTCGCCAAAGCGTTCCTGCAACTGCAACCACACCAAACTGAAGCACTCGTCGAACGATTGCCCGCCCGAGTCGCTCGCCAGCAGGCTGGCCTCGGCGCCGATGTAGCGGGCCAGCGGTTCGATCTGCGCCCAGGCTTCGGGTGTGGTGTAGAGGTGGGCCACGGCTTCGTAGTCGCAATGCAGGTCTAACACGATGTCGGCGTCGCAGGCCAATAGTTGCAGGGTCAGGCGCTGGGATTGCAGTTGGGTACTGGCGATCTGCTGGGCCAGGGCCTCGCGCAGGGTGTCGCGGATCAGCCGCAGGTTGTGCCGTGGGTCATCGTTGAGGCGCTCCTCGACCCGGTTGCCGACCTCTTCGCCCAGGTCGGCGAAGTAGCGATTGAAGTTGTGCCCGCTCTCGAGCTCGTAACGGCCCAACGGCACGTCCATCAGCACTTGCGCCAGGCCGATGGGGTTGGCCACCGGCACCAGGACGATTTCGCTGCGCAGGCGGCCCTGCTTTTCCAGTTCGCCCAGGCGCTGCTTGAGGTGCCAGGCCAGCAGCATGCCGGGCAGTTCATCGGCGTGTAGGGACGCTTGAATATAGATTTTGCCGCCCCCCTCGGGCCCGAAGTGGAAGCTGTCGATCTGCCGCGCAGTGCCGGGCAGTGGGGCAAGCAGGTGCTGGATCTGGTGGCGCATATGCTCAAATTCCTCATGAATCGGCCTGGCGGTAGATGCCCAGGGGTCGAGTGGGTGTACGCCCTATGGGAGCAGGCTCCCACAGGTTGTTGCCTTTTCCCTTACTTGCCTGGCACCAACGTCAAGCGCGCCTTGCCGTAGGCACGCTCAAAATTCTGCGGTTGCAGCGGCAGGCTCTGGTACTGGCCCTTGAACCACGGGTCGAGGCCATTAAGGGCATTCGGGCTGGCCGGGTTGCCGGATTGGCCGCCCGCGTTCTGCACCATCAAGGGTTCCGGTTGGCCGAAATCGACGATAAAACGCACCGCCGACGCCCGCGTAGTGTTGAAGTCCTGGCCCCAGGCGTAGGCCGCAGCGTTCAGCGTATTGTGGTCGCCCCCCGCCGCGTGCGGGCCACGCACGGTTTGGCCGCTGGCGTTTTTCCACTCATAAGCGTGCAGCTTGCCCCACTGCCAGGCCTTGCGGTCGGCGCCCATGCGTTGTGTGCCGGCGTCGATGGCCGCCGCCAGGCTGCGGGCGAGGATCGCCGGTTTGTCTTCCGTGCCGGGGGTGCGGGTGTCGTCCCAGAAGGGGCTGTCTTCGCGGCCCAGCAAGTGGTCGGCCTGGGCTGGGTAAGACAGGCTGGCGCTGGCGACAAACGCCTGCCACGCCGGGCTGGATTCGGGGCCCAGTTCGTCGAGGAAGATCTGCCGTGCACTTTCTTGCAGAAACAGTTCGTAGATCGCCGCGTCGGTCGACACCGGGCTGAGCCGGCCGTCGAACGCCAGCAAGCGGCTCAATGCCTCCCGCGCCTTGGCGCGCTGGGCTTCGGGCAGGGCATCGATGGCGTGCTTGAGCGGCTGGGCCATGCCCGGCGCCTCGAAGACTTTTTTCAGCTTGGCGGCGAAGGGCGTGGTCTGGTCGTACTGCATGGCGATCAGGCTGCGGCTGTCATGCTTGCCCGTGCCCGCCAGGGCGGCGAGGCGCTCGCCCCGTTCCGGTGCACTCCAGGAGTTGGACAACTGCATGCCGTAACCCTGGGGGATGACCCGTTGGTTGGCCGCGCCGAGCCAGCCCTGGGCCGGGTCTTGGTCGTAGGGGTGCAGCATCGGGTCGGCGTAACCGTCCCAGTCGTAGCGCCCCTCCCAGCCTGGCGAGGGCACGAGGCCCTGGCCGTCGCGGCGGTTGGGGAAGCGCCCGGTGACCTGCCAGCCGATGTTGCTGGCATCGGCAAACACCATGTTCAGGGCGATGGCGCGGATTTCCCGGCTGGCGTCCGAGGCTTTCTCGACATTGGGCGCGCGGGACAGGTCGAAGAACGCGTCCAGGCTCTTGTCGTCCTTGAGGCTCGGGGCTTGCAGGGCCAAGCCGTAGCCGCCGACGCTATTGAGAAGGGCGCCGTGGCGGGTTTCGTAGAGGGGCTCGCGAATCGGCCGCTGGCCTTTGACGAAATAGGTTTCGTTGCGCACCGCCGCGTTCAGCCATTTGCCGTTGGCTTCGTAGGTAAGGTTGCTGCCCTGGCGGCGGATTTTTTCCAGGAACAGGTCCTGGTTGTCGCCCATCACCGCGCTCATGCTCCACGCCACTTTGCCGTTGAAGCCGCTGACGATCAGCGGCAACCCGGCCACGGTCATGCCGGCGGCCTGGTATTTGGGCGCGCGGATCTGCACCGGGGTCCAGAGCGACGGTACGGCCAGGGGCTGAACGCTGTCGCTGGCCAACAGGCTCTTGCCACTGCGCGAGCGCTGCGCGCCGATGGCCCAGTTGCTGGCGGCGGCGACATTGAGCAGGTTCATCGCCGCGAGGCGGGCGCTGGTCTGCTGCAACGCGGCCAGGCCCGGCACCTGGGTGGCGAGGTTGAGGCCCTTGAGTTTTTCCGCTTCGGCGAACGGCAGCATCTCATCCGGGTAGGACGGCGTGAGCCAGGCCAGTTTGTCTGCGCCGACCCTTTGCGCCAGCACCAGGGTGGCGAGTTCTTCGGGCAAGTTCGCCGATTGGCTGAAATTGAGCAGGGAAAAGATCAGTGCCGAGTCCTGGGGTTTCCAGTAGTCGGGCTTGTAGCCGCTGGCGGCGAGGTCCGGCGGCAGTTTGTCGCGGTAGCGGAACAGGTAGGCGTTGACGCCGCGCGCGTAGACCTCAAAGAAACGCTTGAGGCGTGGCGACGAGGCGTTATACAGCTCCTCGGCGCTCTTCTTGAGGTTGACCGCGCGCATCAGGCGATCGCCGTCGAGCACCTCGCTGCCGGCCATTTCCGCCAAGCGGCCCTGGGCCAGCAGGCGCATGGTGAGCATTTGCGTAAGGCGATCGCTGGCGTGCACGTAGCCAAGGGTGAACAGCGCATCGTGGAAGCTGTTGCTCTCGATCAGCGGCATGCCCACGGGCGTGCGGCGTACCGAAACGTTCTGTGCCAGCCCTTTGACCGCTTGCACGCCCGAGGCGGGCGGGAGGCTGTCCTGGGCGTTCCAGGACTGACATCCGGTCAGGCCCAGCGCACCGGCCACTGCTGCGGCAACGCCGAACCGGGGAATGAATTGAGTAAAGGCTGGCGAGGCCATGGCGGAACTCCTACGCGGGGTGGTGCGAATAAAGGCGCTACGTTAGTGAGCGGCAGGAGCCTGCGCAAGCAGGGGCGCAGGTTATTTCGTGGCGGGAGAATCAGGCCCAGCATGCGCCCGGTGGCAGCGAGCCGGCTCGCGATGGCGGCGGGCTCGGCCCCGCTGCGTCAACAGAGAGCCGCTCTCACGAGCCGGCTCGTTCCCACAGGGGAGAGGTGTTTAAGGCCTCACGCGCCGTGGCATTTTTTGAATTTCTTGCCGTTTCCGCAGGGGCAAGGGTCGTTGCGGCCGACGTCTTTGAGGGCGTTGCGCACCGGCTCCTGGTGGGCGTGGCCGCAGTTCGGGCCGTGGACGTGGCCATGCTCGTGTTGATGCTCGTGGTCGTGATTGCAATCAGGGCCGTGGACGTGAGGGGTTTGGGTCATGGGGGGTTACTCCGCAGGAAAAATCGGCGGCGATTATCGCGCCAATGTACGGCGCGTGCACGCTGGGCATGAGGAATAATCCGCCGCCGCGGTTTCAGGGTGTGAAATAGCTGGCGCAGCACTTCTTGAATTTCTGCCCGCTGGCACAGGGGCAGGCGTCGTTGCGCCCGGCCTTGAGCACTACGGTGGGGTCGATGAAGTACCAGCGCCCATTGTTTTGTACGAAAGAGGAACGTTCGCGGTGGCTGTGTTCGCCGCTGTCGTCGTGCCAGCGGGCGGTGAAGGTGACGAAGGCGTGTTCCGGTTGGCCGCCGAATACTTCGCGGCTTTCCACCTCCAGGCCCAGCCAGGTGCTGCCCGCGCTCCAGTCGGCCATGGCCTGGCGGTCCAGGCCTGCTTGCTGGGCAGGCAGGGTGGTGGCCACCAGGTAATCCACCAGGCCCAGCACGTAGGCGCTGTAGCGCGAGCGCATCAGGGCCTCGGCGCAGGGCGCGGGTTGGCCCGCGTGATAGTGGCCGCAGCAGGCGTCGAGCAGGGTGCCGCTGCCGCAAGGGCAAATCGAAGTACTCATCGTATTACCACCAATACTTGCCGAAGTTTTCCGGGTTTGCCCAGAATCGCGCGTTGAGCCAGTCGGGCACTTGCTTGTAGTCAAGCAGATCGTAGGTAAACAGGGTCAGCACCTGTGCCTCGCGCTCGAAACGCTCGCTGGCTTGCAGGGCCAGGGAGAAAAAGTCTGTCTCTTGCCAGCCGCAGGCCGAAAGGTCCGCCAGCACGGCGATGCGGCTGGCGTTGAGGTTGCGGATGCCACCCAGCAGGTTCAGGCCATCGCGCTTGGGCAGGTGTTCGAGGCAGTCGAGCACCAGGGCCAGGTCAAAGCGTTGGCCGGCCAGGTCGGCGGGCAATGGCCCGGGTTGAGCTTGGGCGATGGTGCAGTCGGGGTGGGCCTGGCGGAACGCGGCCAGGGCCGGGAAGTCGCCAGCGCCGACCAACAACAGGCGCTGCGGGGCGTAGCGGGCGAGCAAGGCCGCCAGGGCCTGCTGGGGCGTGCGCGAAGAAATACCTGCGGTCATTGAAGTTCCTCGGTCAGAGCGGGCAAGACTAGCGCGGCGCAGGGCCAGGGCCTAGGGGTAGGGGGCAAATAGCGGCCCGGGCTATACGCCTGTGGGAGCAACAGTCTTACCCCTGCCATTCGCCACCGCCACTGCGTGCCGCCATCGCGAGCAGGCTCGCTCCCACAGAGGAAAAATGAAAATCTCGCCCGCACCACCGTGCAACTGTAGGAGCGGGCCTTGCCCGTGATGAGGCAGGGGCAGGCGATGCACGTCTGGCGGCGGTATGCCGCCATCGCGAACAAGCGCTCCTACAAGGGGCGTCATCCACAGCGCTGGTCTCTAACCGGCACACCCCCGTGAACACGGGGTGAGGTCGTTGATGGCCTATTGCTGGCGGATATTAAAAGGGCAGTCTTTACTGCCTGAATCGGTTTTAAGCCGATCCCTCAGGAGAGCACTCGATGAGCATCATTCGCACAGCACTTCCCTTGGTTCTGCTAACCAGTGTGTTGACTGGTTGCGCAGGTTTGCAGAAAACCGACTGGCCAACCTGCGCCGCCGTTGGTGGTGTGGTGGGCGCGGGCCTGGGGGCGACGGAAAGCACGTCCTGGGCCGGCGGTGGCGCGCTGGTGGTGGGCGGCTTGGCGGCGGCCTATTGCTGGGTTCATGGCGATGGCGACGAGGACGGCGACGGCGTGCCGGACAGCCGCGACAAGTGCCCGGGCACGCCTAAAGGGGTGCAGGTCGATGCCAATGGTTGCCCGCCAGAACCGGTCGCGGTGGTGGTCGAGGAAGTGGTGGTGGTCAAGGAAGAAACCATCGTGATCCGCGATGTGCTGTTCGAGTTCGACTCGGCGCGCCTCACCAGCGCCGACAAAACCAAGCTCGACACCATCGCCACGCGCCTCAAGCAAGAAGCGCCGAGCGCCCAATTGCGGGTCAGCGGCCACACCGACAGCGTGGGCAGCGACGCCTATAACCAGAAACTCTCGGAAAAACGCGCCCATTCGGTAACCGAGTACCTGATCGGCGCGGGTGTGCCGCGCAGCAACTTTGTCTCGGTGGTCGGTGCCGGTGAGAGCCACCCGGTGGCGGATAACAAAACCGCCGACGGCCGTGCCTCGAACCGCCGCGTGGAAATCCAAATCAACCGCTAGAAGCCAATCAAACCGCGGCTTGTGTAGTCGCGGATGCGGGTCTTTACTCCTGTGTGACCGGTATGGGCCGGTAACACAGGAGCATTCAAAATGAGATTTTTCTCACGAGTCGCGTTACCGGTTCTTCTGCTGAGCAGCCTACTGACAGGTTGCGCAACCCACAGCGATGGCACAGCCCCCCTCAATCAACGCACCTGGCCGATTTGCAGCCTGCTCGGTGGCCTGGTGGGCGGCGGCTTGGGCGCGATAGAAAGCAGCGCCTGGGCGGGCGGCGGCGCGGCGTTGGGCGTCTTGGCCGGTGGCCTGATTTGCTATGCCCAGGATGGCGATGAAGACAGCGACGGTGTGTTCGACCGCCGCGACAGTTGCCCCGACACCCCGCAAAATACCGAAGTGGACAACCGCGGTTGCCCGGTCCCGCAGTACCCGGCCAGCGTCAAACCGGCCGAACCGGTGGCGCCGCAGAGTGAAGTCATCACCCTCAGCGACCAGGGCGATGTGCTGTTTGCCTTCGATTCCGCCGAGTTGACCTCCGCCGCCCGCGGCACCCTGACGGCATTGATGAGCAAGCTCAACAACGCCGACGTGGTGAGCATCAAGGTGGTTGGCCACACCGACAGCCAGGGCAGCGACGCCTATAACCAAAAACTCTCGGAGCGCCGCGCCAGCAGCGTCGCCGCGTTCCTCCTCAGTAATGGCCTGGCGCCAGAGAAACTCACCAGCCAAGGCCTGGGCGAGAGCCAGCCAGTGGCCGACAACAGCACTGAAGAAGGGCGTGCGCAAAACCGCCGCGTGGAATTGCAGATAGGCCGTTGACTGCTCTATAAAGGCAGGGCCGCCGGGCCGGGATGGGCCGGTGGCCCAATGCTCTATTCGAGAATTATTTGCATTAAGTGCTGGCAAATTTGCATCAGGCGCCGATACTGTGCGCGCCAATAAAACCGCTCAAATCAACAAGGGGGGCGCATGAAAGTGTTCTGGGGGCTGGGTAAATGCTTGACCTTAGTGTTCTGGCTGGTGGTGCTGTTCAACCTGCATCAACCGCTGATTAACCCGTTCGACGTACTGGTCAGCCTAGCGGGCAGCCTGTTGCTGCTGACCCATGTGTTGGAACTCGTGCTGTTCAATGGCAGCCTCAAAGGCCGCCGCCACCCTTGGCGTGACCGCTTGCAGATCTTGCTGGTGGGCATTTTCCATATCCAAACCCTTCCGGCCCCGGCCGTGACCGAGGCCCACCATGCGTAACCTGTGTTTGCTTGCCGCCCTTTGCAGCCCGTTGGCCTTCGCCCAGTCGGTGACGGTGCAACCCAACTCCCTACTGCGCCTGCCCAATACCACCAGCACCCTGCAATTGGAACGCCTGGACGTGGCGGACTACGCCACCCTGCTGATCCCGGCCAACGTGACCCAGGTCGAGGTGGGCCAGTTGCACCTGGGCCACGAAGCACGCATCGCTATCGTGCCCGCCGAGCAGGGCCTGCAACTGCGTGTGGCCCATGCGCAATTGGGCACCGGCAGCCAGATCACTTCGCGGGGGGCGCCGGGCAACTACCTTAAAGCGGCCAAACCGGGGCGCAACCTGGAGCTGCGCATTGATTCGCTCAAAGCCGAACAATTGTCGGTGGACGCCCGTGGCGGCGCCGGCGCGCCGGGCTATGCGGGCCTGGACGGCGCCAACGGCAAGGCCCCGGGTTGCACCTGGGGCCAGGCCGGGCGCGGGGCCGATGGCGACAACGGCGGCGATGGCCACCCCGGCGCGGCGGGCGCCCAGGTACGCCTAGCGCTGCCCCACGCTTACCCGCAGGCGCAAATCAAGGTGTTGGTGGACGGTGGCGCCGGCGGTTTGCCCGGCACGGCGGGTAAGCCGGGTGCCGGTGGCCAGTCCAAGGGCTGCATCGTCTACCGCGCCGACGGCGGCAAAAGCGGCCGCCCCGGCGCCGAAGGCCAACCCGGCCCGGCAGGTGAAGCCGGCTCGGTGACCCTGCAACGCCTGTAACGCCTCACAACCCCGGGCGTGCCGCCGCGATGGCCACCAGGCTCAACCCGACCAGCAGGTTGATTCCCACTAAGCGGCGGATCGAACCCAGGGTGGCGGCGCCCGCCGCCCAGTCCTCGGCCTGCACCGCTTGGCGCAACAACGGCAGTTGCAGGGCCTGGATGCGGATAAACAGCGCCGTCATCACCACGTACAGGCCCATCATCACCTGCACATAGCGCGGCGCGGTCTCGAAACCGTTGAAGCGCAAGTGCATCAGCCCCGTGCCGCTGATCGGCAACAGCACCACCGCCACCCACACCCACACGAAAAACCGGGGCAACACCTCGGCCCACAGCGTCAGGCGCGCTGGGCCTTGCAGCGCCTTAACGGCGGCGGGGCGCAAGACCATCCAGGCGAAAAACATACCGCCGACCCACACCAGCGCGGCCAGCACATGGAGGGTGTAAAGAAGGGCAAAGACTGTCATGGGGGTACTCCGTTCTGCGCGGGATTAATTAGCGGGGTATGATAGCGGCCGATCCGAACCACTGAAAATTTATCCAGCGTTTTGCGCGCCCAGACAACCATGATTAGCACCGAACTCAAAACCACGATCCAGGGCGCCTACTCGCGTTTTCTCGAAGCCAAGAGCCTCAAGCCGCGTTACGGCCAGCGCCTGATGATCGCCGAAGTGGCCAAGGTCCTGGGCGATATCGATACCGACGACGAAGGCCGGCGCAGTGGCGACCCGGCGGTGGTGGCGGTGGAGGCCGGCACCGGTACGGGCAAGACCGTGGCCTACAGCCTGGCCGCCATCCCCACCGCCAAGGCCGCGGGCAAGCGCCTGGTGATCGCCACCGCCACCGTGGCCCTGCAAGAGCAGATCGTCTACAAAGACCTGCCCGACCTGATGCGCAACAGTGGCCTGAATTTCACCTTCGCCCTGGCCAAGGGGCGCGGGCGTTACATGTGCCTGTCCAAGCTCGACATGTTGCTGCAAGAAGGCCACGCGCAAACCGCCACGGCCCAGCTGTTTGAAGAAGAAGGCTTCAGGATCGAGGTCGATGAGGCCAGCCAGAAGCTGTTTACCAGCATGATCGAAAAACTTGCCGGCAATAAATGGGACGGCGACCGCGACAGTTGGTCCACCGCCCTGGAAGACGCCGACTGGGCGCGCCTGACCACCGACCACAGCCAATGCACCAACCGCCACTGCCCCAACTTCGGCCAGTGCGCCTTTTATAAGGCCCGCGAAGGCATGGGCAAGGTTGACGTGATCGTCACCAACCACGACATGGTCCTGGCCGACCTGGCCCTGGGCGGCGGCGCCGTGCTGCCGGACCCGCGCGACACCCTCTACGTGTTCGACGAAGGCCACCACCTGCCCGACAAGGCCATCGGCCATTTCGCCCACTACACGCGCCTGCGCTCCACCGCCGACTGGCTGGAAACCACCGCCAAGAACCTCACCAAATTGCTCGCCCAACACCCGCTGCCCGGCGATTTAGGCAAGTTGATCGAGCAGGTGCCGGAGCTGGCGCGCGAGATCAAGACCCAGCAGCAGTTCATGTTCACCGCGTGCGAGCAGGTGGCCGACTTCAAACCCGGTGAAGACGTCGAGGGCCGCGAGCGCCCGCGCCACCGTTTTGTCGGCGGGGTGATCCCCGAGCACATGCGCGAAATGGGCATCGAGTTGAAGAAGGGGTTCTCGCGCCTCACTGACCTGTTCACCCGCCTCACCGACCTGCTCAAGGAAGGCATGGACGGCGAGGTCAACATCGGCATCGCCAGCAACCAGGCCGAGGAGTGGTACCCGCTGTTCGGCAGCCTGCTGTCGCGCTCGCAAGGCAACTGGGAGCTGTGGACCGCGTTCACCGTCGAAGACCCGGACGACAACCCGCCCATGGCGCGGTGGCTGACCCTGGCCGAAAGCGGTTCGCTGTTCGACATCGAGGTCAACGCCAGCCCCATCCTGGCCGCCGAGATGCTGCGCCGCAACCTGTGGAACGTGGCCTACGGCGCCCTGGTAACCTCGGCCACCCTGACCGCTCTGGGCACCTTCGAGCGTTTTCGCATGCGCGCCGGCCTACCGAAAAAAGCCGTCACCGCCGTAGTCCCCAGCCCCTTCCACCACGCCGACGCCGGCGTGCTGCGGGTGCCCGACCTGCGCGCCGACCCCCGCGACGCGGCCGCCCACACGGCGGCGATCATCCGCGACCTACCTGCGTTGGTGGAAGGCTCGCGTGGCACCCTGGTGCTGTTTTCCTCGCGCAAACAGATGCAGGACGTGTTCGATGGCCTGGAGCGCGACTGGCGCAAGCAGGTGTTTATCCAGGGCAACCTGTCCAAGCAGGAAACCCTGAACAAGCACAAGGCGCGGGTCGATGGCGGTGATTCCAGTGTGCTCTTCGGCCTGGCCAGTTTCGCCGAGGGCGTGGACTTGCCGGGCGCCTACTGCGAGCACGTGGTGATCGCCAAGATCCCGTTTTCCGTGCCGGACGACCCGGTGGAAGCGGCGCTGGCCGAATGGATCGAGGCCCGGGGCGGCAACCCGTTCATGGAAATTTCCGTGCCCGACGCCTCGCTCAAACTGGTCCAGGCCTGCGGGCGCCTGCTGCGCACCGAACAGGACCGGGGCACCATCACCCTGCTGGACCGGCGCCTGGTCACCCAGCGCTACGGCAAAGCCATCCTCAATGCGCTGCCGCCGTTTCGCCGGGAAATTTCCTGAAGTGGCGTGGGCCTTTGCGCCCACGCCCGTCTGATATCCACCTTCGCACGCTGGCCAAACCCTGGTCGTTAGGGAGAAACCCGTACCCATGATTCGCCGTTCGTTGCCCGCCGTATTTGCCCTGATGTTCGCCGCGCCCCTGTGGGCCGCCCCCCAGACCCTGTTCAACTTCGTGCGCCCCGCCGAAGTGGTACGGGTGCTGACCGAGGACACCCGCCTGCCGCAATCGAACGCCGAGCAAACGGCTGAAGGCGAGGTACTGCGCCGGGTGATCTTCAACCCCAGCCCCCGGCCAACCTTGCGCCTGGCCCCACAAACCGGCGCGTGGGACTGGTCCAGCGCCGAGGCCATGAGCCTGCGCCTGCAAAACGGCATGAACTGGGCGGTGACCCTGCACATCACCGTGCAAAGCAACGACGGCCGAACCTTGGTCAGCCGCATCGACCTGCCGGCCGGCCCGGCGCAGACCCTGCTGGTGCCCTTGCAGGCCACATCGCCCCTGGCTCGGGGCATGACGGCCGGGCCGCCGATGCCGATGACCGTGCAGGGCCAGCGCATCCTGCTGGCCAGCAGCGCCGGGGCCATCGACCGCAGCCAGGTGGTTTCGGTGGCGCTGTCGATGGACCAGCCCCGGGCGGCGCAGAGCCTGCTGCTGGAACGCTTCGGCACCCAGGACATGGGCGCGGTGGTCGAGGCGGCCTACGGCGCGGTAGTGGACGCCCATGGCCAATCCACCCGCGCACGCTGGCCGGAAAAAATCGCCAGCGACGAACAGCTCAAGACCCACGCCGCCCGCGAGCAGCAGCAACTCGACACCTGGCTCGCTCAGCGCCAGCAGGCCACCCTGGACCTGTATGGCGGTTCGATCGCCGTGCCGGCCTTCAGTGCCAGCGGCTTCTTTCGCACGCAAAAGCGCGGCGAGCGCTGGTACCTGGTGACGCCGTTGGGGCACGCCTTCTATTCCCTGGGGGTCAACGCCGTGGCGGCGGATGCCGGGCGCACCTACGTCGCCGGCCGCGAGGCGATGTTCAGCGCCTTGCCCGAAGCCGGCACGCCCCTGGCGGCCTACTACGGTGCAGGCGATAACCGTGGCGGCAACGGCGCGGATCAGGGCCGAGGGTTCAACCACGGGCGCTGGTTCGACTTTTATGGCGCCAACCTGCAACGCACCTACGGCCAACCCTGCCTCGATGAGGCCGCACCGTGCCCGCCGATGGCCTTCGACGAGCAACGCTGGGCCCGTCATACCCTCGACCGCTTGCAGGCCTGGGGCTTCAACACGGTGGGCAACTGGAGCGCGCCCGTGCTGGGCAACAGCGACCGCGTGCCCTACACCCTGGCGCTGTCCATCGTCGGCGATTACGCCAGCGTCAGCACCGGCAGCGACTGGTGGGGCGCCATGCCCGACCCCTTCGACCCTCGCTTTGCCATGGCCACCGAGCGCGCGGTGGCGATTGCTGCCCGCGATCACCGCCAGGACCCTTGGCTGATTGGCTACTTCGCTGACAACGAACTGGCCTGGGCCGGCCCCGGCGACACGCCCCAGGCGCGCTATGCCTTGGCATTGGGCACTTTGCGCCTGACCACCGACGCCCCGGCCAAGCGCGCCTTCCTCAAGCAATTGCGCGACAAGTACCGCAACCACGCCGGGTTGTCCCAGGCCTGGGGTATCGAATTGAGCGCGTGGGAACTGCTGGAAGACCCAGGCTTCGTGGCGCCGCTGCCCAGCGCCGAACACCCGCAGATCGAGGCCGACTATCAGCATTTTCAGCAGGTATTCGCCGACACCTACTTCAAGACCATCGCTGATTCGCTGCAATGGCACGCGCCCAATCACCTGCTGCTGGGCGGCCGGTTTGCCGTCAACACGCCCCAGGCCTTACAGGCCTGCGCCCGGTACTGCGACGTGTTGAGCCTCAACCTCTATACCCTCAAACCCCAGGACGGCCATGATTTTGTTGCCCTGCGGGCGCTGGACAAACCGGTGCTGATTAGCGAGTTCAACTTCGGCTCCCGGGACCGCGGGCCGTTCTGGGGCGGCATCACCGAACTTGCCCGCGAAGAAGACCGCGGCCCGGCCTACGCGCACTTTCTCCAGCAGGCCCTGGCCGAGCCGTCGATTGTCGGCGTGCACTGGTTCCAGTACCTGGACCAACCCGTTACCGGGCGCCTGCTGGACGGCGAAAACGGCCACTTCGGCCTGGTGGGCATCACCGACGTGCCGTTCCAGGGCTTTGTGCAGAGCGTGCGTAAAAGCAACCTGCAAGCAATCGAAACCCTACCGTAGCAAGCGCGCTTGCCCGGGCTGGGATGCGAAGCGCCCCGTTATGATTCATCCCCGGCACCATTGCGCAGCCGAACGCGGCCAAGCTCGCTCGCTACCGTTCCCAAAACCCTCCAAGGCTGGAACAATGCGGGCCACTTTGTAACGCGAAAAAACGGGGGAGCACCGGGTGCAGATTCAGGGTCATTACGAGCTTAAATTCGAAGCCGTGCGCGAAGCCTTCGCGGCGCTGTTCGACGATCCCCAGGAACGTGGCGCGGCGCTGTGCATCCAGGTCGGCGGGGAAACCGTGGCCGACCTCTGGGCCGGCACCGCCGACAAGGACGCCAGCGTGGCCTGGCACAGCGACACTATTGCCAACCTGTTCTCCTGCACCAAGACCTTCACCGCCGTCACCGCCTTGCAACTGGTGGCCGAAGGCAAGTTGCAGCTCGATGCCCCGGTGGCCCGCTACTGGCCCGAATTCGCGGCGGCGGGCAAGGAAGGCGTGACCCTGCGCCACCTGCTCAGCCACCGCGCGGGCCTGCCGGCGTTACGCGAGCTACTGCCGCCCGAGGCGCTGTATGACTGGAACACCATGGTCACGGCCCTGGCGGCAGAAGCGCCATGGTGGACCCCCGGCGAAGGCCATGGTTATGCCGCCATCACCTACGGCTGGCTGGTGGGCGAATTGCTGCGCCGCGCCGACGGCCGTGGCCCCGGCGAATCCATCGTGGCGCGGGTGGCACGGCCCTTGGGGCTGGATTTCCATGTTGGCCTGGCCGATGAAGAGTTCCACCGCGTCGCCCATATCGCCCGGGGCAAAGGCAACGTCGGCGACGCCGCGGCCCAGCGCCTGCTGCACGTGACGATGCGCGAACCCACGGCCATGACCACCCGGGCGTTCACCAACCCGCCGTCGATCCTCACCAGCACCAACAAACCCGAATGGCGGCGCATGCAGCAACCGGCCGCCAACGGCCACGGCAACGCCCGCAGCTTGGCGGGGTTCTACAGCGGCCTGCTCGACGGCAGCCTGCTGGAAGCCGACATGCTCGAAGAACTGACCCGCGAACACAGCCTGGGCGAAGACAAGACCCTGCTGACCCGCACCCGGTTCGGCCTGGGCTGCATGCTCGACCAACCGGATGTGCCCAACGCCACCTTCGGCCTCGGCCCACGGGCCTTCGGCCACCCGGGCGCGGGCGGCTCGGTGGGGTTCGCCGACCCGCAGCATGACGTGGCCTTTGGCTTCGTCACCAACACCCTGGGGCCCTATGTGCTGATGGACCCACGGGCGCAGAAACTGGTACGGGTACTGGCCGGCTGTCTGTAAGGGCAAACACGGCAGGAACCCTGTGCTATTTGTGTTTTCCAACGGGCTGTTTGTGCGTGGTGTGGGCGCCCGCTTGCTACAACAACAGCCGCAGTTCGGCCCGCTGCCGATTTTTTTCATCTCATTTTTTGGATTTTCAATGTCATCTCATAAATTCGTCGCGCTGGGGCTTTGCCTGGCGATCACCGGTTGCGCACAGACGCCTCAATCCGATTCCGATGGCGGCCACTGGTGGCAGTTCGGTTCTTCCGAAAAAGTCGCCGAGCAGCGCCCGGCCCCTGTGCCTGCCAAACCTGCGCCAGTGGTAGCCAAGGCCGAAACCGGCGGCAACTGGTGGTGGCCGTTTGGCGGCAAGGACAAAGCCGCGACCAAGGCCGTGCCCATGCCCGACCCAAAAATCACCCAGGCCTGGCTCGATGACTACGAACCGCGCCTGCGCACGGCCATCAAGGACAGCAACCTGGAGCTGGAGCGCCGGGAAAACGTGCTGGTGGTGACGGCGCCGGTGGACGGCTCGTTCAACCCGGATCGCCCGGCCATGCTGCTGCCCGTGACCCTCGGGCCGTTCACCCGGGTGGCGAAGATCCTCGAAGTGGACCCCAAGACCGCCGTGCTGGTGCTCGGCCACGCCGACACCTCGGGGGCTGCACCGGCGAACTTGAAGTTGAGCCAGGAGCGCGCCCAGTCGGTGGCCTCGATCTTCCGCCTCAGCGGCTTGCAGCGTGATCGCCTGAGCCTGCGCGGTATGGGCTCGGACGCCCCGCGCGCGGCCAATGACAGTGTCGAAGGGCGCGCCCTGAACCGCCGTGTGGAAATCCTCCTCACGCCGCAAGCCACCATGCTGGCCCTGCTGAGCAAGTACAACATGCCGGCGCCGGCCCCTGTGCGCCTGGTGGCCGTGCAGGACGTCAAGCCCGCCGCCAAGCCCGCCGTGGCCCCGGCCGTGGCAGCCAAGAAAGCCGTGCCGGCGAAAAAACCGGCCGCCACCAAAAAAGCGGCGGTCAAGGCCCCGGCCAAGAAGCAACCGGCCAAGACCCCAACGCCGGCGAAAAAACCTGTTCCGGCCAAGGCTGCCAGTACCGCGAAAAAAGTCGCGGCGGCCGATACCGTCAAAAAATAACGCTGCTCGAACAAGGAAAGCGCCATGACTCAAGCCCTGGCCGATATGCGCCGCGACTACATCCGCGATGGCCTCACCGAAGCCCAGGCGCCCGGTGAGCCGTTCGCACTGTTTCACCAATGGTTCGCCGAGGCGGTAAAAACCGAACAGCCGCCGGTGGAGGCCAATGCCATGACCCTGGCCACGGTCGACGAGGAGGGCCGCCCCCATTGCCGCATCCTGTTGCTCAAGGGCCTGGACGAGCAGGGCTTCACCTTCTTCACCAACTATGAAAGTGCCAAGGGCCGGCAACTGGTGGCGCGGCCGTTTGCGGCCATGACGTTTTTCTGGCCGACCCTGGAGCGCCAGGTACGAATCGAAGGGCGGGTGGTCAAGGTCACGGCGCAGGAGTCTGATGCCTATTACCAAGTGCGGCCGCTGGGCAGCCGCCTCGGTGCCTGGGCTTCACCCCAGAGCCGGGTGATTGCCGATCGCCAGGAACTCGAAGGCTTGCTCAAGGCCACCGAGGCGCGTTTCAGCGACAGCCAGCCCGATTGCCCGCAGCATTGGGGCGGCTATCGCCTGCTGCCCGAGCGCATCGAGTTTTGGCAGGGCCGGGCGAGCCGCTTGCATGATCGCCTCAACTACCGCGCGCAGGGCGGCGGCTGGCTGCGCGAACGACTGGCGCCCTGAGCAGTCTACTGCTCGCGGTACTGCGCCGCGCTGGCCTCTAGCCACTTTGGTAGGTCGCGGCGCTTGATCTTCTGGGCGTGGGCGTTGGCCAGTTGTTCCAGCATGAAGGCTTTTTTACGGGGGTCGTTGCCAGCCATGGACAGGGCCAGGTCGCGATCCACCCAGCGCTTGATCCGCACATAGAGCCACCAGTGAAAGTACAGCCCGGCCAGGGTGGTGGCGACGATGATGAAGTAATCCATGGAAATCCTTGGGTGTGCGGCGCAGTTTGTAGGAGTTGGCGCTACTGTTTGATGAAAGATCGGTTGCGCCTGTACGGCGCCTGAATGGAAACATGTTAATCCCCACGGCGCCGTGACAGGCGTCAAGCTGCGCAGTTTAATGAATACCTGTCCTTTTGGAGTTGATGCTATGCGCAAGTCTGTTCTGCTGGTTGCTACCTTTTCCACCCTGGCGATGCTGCTCACCGGTTGCCAGTCGAGCCTGACCGGCGACTCCTATTCGCGCGATGAAGCACGCCGCGTGCAGTCGATCCGCCTGGGCACCATTGAATCCCTGCGCCCGGTCAAGATCGAAGGCACCAAGACCCCTATCGGCGGTGCGGCAGGCGCAGTGATCGGCGGCGTTGGCGGTAGCGCCATCGGTGGCGGTCGCGGCAGCATTGTGGCCGCCGTGATCGGTGCCGTGGCCGGTGGCCTGCTGGGCTCGGCCACGGAAGAAGGCCTGACCCGCACCCAGGGCGTGGAAATCACCGTTCGCGAAGACGACGGCAGCATCCGCGCCTACGTGCAGCAGGTTCAGGAAAACGAGATTTTCCGCGTTGGCGAGCGGGTGCGTATCTCCACCGTGGGTGGCACCAGCCGCGTTTCCCACTGACCACGGGCCGCAAAAACAAAACCCCGATCAGGCGACTGATCGGGGTTTTGTGCTTTCAGGTTGGCGTTACTTGATAACGGCGCTGTTTTTGCCGCTGGCCATGGCGGTTACCGCGTAGCCCAGCAGGGCGGCGAGGATGGAGCCGGTGAGGATGCCCATGCGGTCCATGCCCGCGTATTCACTGGCCCCGGGGATAAAGGCCAGGGAACCGACGAACAGGCTCATGGTGAAGCCGATCCCGCACAGGATCGCCACGCCGAACACCTGGCCCCAGTTGGCGCCGGTGGGCAGGGCGGCGATGCCGATCTTCACGCTCAGCCAGGTCAGGCCGAACACCCCGACCGTCTTGCCCAGCAGCAAGCCCGCGGCGATGCCCATGGGCACGTGGTGGGTGAAGCTCTCCAGGTTCACGCCCGCCAAGGACACGCCGGCGTTGGCGAAGGCGAACAGCGGCAGGATGCCGAAGGCGACCCACGGATGCAGCGCATGCTCCAGGCCCAGCAATGGCGAGGGCTCGGCGTTTTTCGTGCGCAGCGGGATGCAGAAGGCCAGGGTCACGCCGGCCAGCGTCGCGTGTACGCCGCTCTTGAGTACGCAGACCCACAGGATCAGGCCGACGATCATGTACGGCCCGAGCTTGACCACCCCGAGGCGGTTCATTGCAATCAACGCCACCAGGCAGGCCGCGGCCAGCATCAGCGACAGGGTGGAGAGTTCGTGGGAGTAGAAAATCGCGATGACGATAATGGCGCCCAGGTCATCGATGATCGCCAGGGTCATCAGGAACAGCTTGAGGGACACCGGCACCCGCTTGCCCAGCAACGCCAGCACCCCCAGGGCGAAGGCGATGTCGGTGGCCATGGGGATCGCCCAGCCGCCGAGCGCCGCCGGGTTGTCCTTGTTGAGGAACCAGTAGATCAGCGCCGGTACCACCATGCCGCCAATGGCGGCTGCGCCGGGCAGCACCACTTGCGAGGGTTTGGACAGGGGGCCTTCCAGCAGCTCGCGTTTGACCTCCAGGCCAATGAGCAGGAAGAACAGGGCCATCAGGCCATCGTTGATCCACAGCAGCAGGGGCTTGGCGATTTGCAAGGCGCCGACCTGGGCGACCACGGGGGTCTCCAGCAGGCCGTTGTACAGCCACGACAGCGGTGAGTTGTTGATAATCAGAGCCAGGGCTGCAGCGGCGATCAATAACAGACCGCTGGCAGCTTCCAACTGAAAGAAACGCGTGAAAGTGCTACGCAGAGGCAAGGTCGCTCTCCATTCTGGAATTCAAAAGGTGGCACACCCTAACCCGTACCGATGGTTGTTAAAACAAAAGTTATATTCTTTTTTGTTATATGCGGACGGGGCAGTTGTGCCGCAGGGAGCCTAGCAGTTGCGGGGCGAATTGAGATGCAGCTGTACCTGTGCTTAATGTAGGAATATTCCTAATCTGTGTAGTCCTCATCAGCCAAGTGCTGTCAGTCACCTTCTAGCGCCCCCGTAAAGCGCTTGAGTTCACCGAGAAAACACCATGAACGACCCCCGGCAGTGGGCCCGTGAAGCCATTCGCATTATCGAGGCCGACTTCCAGCGTAGCGCCGACACTCACCTGATTCCGTTGCCGCTCCCCGGGTTCACGGGAATCGACCTGTATTTCAAGGACGAATCCAGCCACCCCACCGGCAGCCTCAAACATCGCCTGGCCCGCTCCCTGTTCTTGTATGCGCTGTGCAATGGCTGGCTCAAACCCGGCGCGCCGGTGATCGAGGCGTCCAGCGGTTCGACGGCGATTTCCGAGGCTTATTTCGCCCGTTTGCTGGGCTTGCCGTTTATTGCGGTGATGCCCGCCAGCACGTCCCAGGAAAAAATCGCGCAGATTGCCTTCTATGGCGGCCACAGTCATTTGGTCCAGGACCCTACGCAGATTTACGCCGAATCCGAGCGCTTGGCCCGGGAACACGATGGCCATTTCATCGATCAGTTCACCTACGCCGAGCGGGCGACGGACTGGCGGGCGAACAACAACATTGCCGAGTCGATCTTCCAGCAGATGCGTTTCGAGCGTTATCCGCTGCCCAGTTGGCTGATTTCCAGCCCCGGCACGGGCGGCACCACGGCCACCCTGGGGCGTTATGTGCGCTATCGCCAGCACTGCACCCGGGTGTTATGCGCCGACGCTGAACGCTCGGTTTTTTTCGACTATTACCAAAGCGGCGACGCCAGCCTGCGCCTCGATTGCGGTTCGCGGATCGAGGGGATCGGCCGGCCACGGGTCGAGGCGTCTTTTCTGCCCAAGGTCATCGACGCCATGGTCAAGGTGCCGGATGCGTTGTCCCTGGCGGCCATGCATTACCTGGCCGAGCGCCTGGGCCGACGGGTCGGAGGGTCCAGCGGCACTAACCTGGTGGGCGCGTTGATGGCCGCGCAGCAGATGGCGGCGGCGGGGGAGCAGGGTTCGATCGTGGCGATTCTGTGCGATGGCGGTGAGCGCTATGCCACCAGCTACTACGACCCACAATGGCTCAAGGCCCAGGGCTATGAGTTGAGCGGGTTGATCGCTACCGTGGCGGCCAGCGTCGAGCAAGGCGCGCCGCTGCCCGAGAGCGTGCTGCGCGCCAATCTCTAAACACTGTGGGAGCGAGCGTGCCCGCGATGAGGCCTCAGCGCCTCGAGTGACTGGCACGCCGCTATCGCGAGCAGGCTCGCGCCCACAAGGGCTTGCATTGGCTGGGGGCTTTAGGCCTCCAGCCCCAGCATGTCCCGCGCCACGGCTTCGGCGATGCGGATGCCGTCCACGCCCGCCGACAGAATCCCGCCCGCGTACCCCGCGCCTTCGCCAGCCGGGAACAGGCCCTTGACGTTCAGGCTCTGCATCGACGCGTCGCGGGTGATGCGCAACGGCGATGAAGTGCGGGTCTCGATGCCGGTCAACACCGCGTCGTACAGCGAGTAGCCCTTGATCTGCTTCTCAAAGGCCGGCAAGGCTTCGCGGATGGCTTCGATGGCGAACGCCGGCAGGGCCTGCGCCAGGTCACCCAGGGCAACCCCCGGCTTATAGGACGGCTCGACGCTGCCCAGGGCCGTGGACGGTTTGCCGACGATAAAGTCGCCCACCAATTGTGCCGGGGCTTCGTAGTTGCTGCCGCCGAGCACAAAGGCGTGGGATTCGAGGCGTTCCTGCAACTCGATGCCCGCCAGCGGGCCGCCGGGGAAATCCACCTCCGGAGTGATACCGACCACTATGCCGGAGTTGGCGTTGCGCTCGTTACGCGAGTATTGGCTCATGCCGTTGGTCACCACCCGGTTCGGCTCGGAGGTGGCGGCGACCACGGTGCCACCGGGGCACATGCAGAAGCTGTAGACCGAGCGGCCGTTCTTGGCGTGGTGCACCAGTTTGTAGTCGGCGGCGCCCAGTTTCGGATGGCCGGCGTATTTGCCCAGGCGCGCGGCATCGATCAGCGATTGCGGGTGCTCGATGCGAAAGCCCACGGAAAACGGCTTGGATTCCATGTACACGCCACGGCCGTGGAGCATGCGGAAGGTGTCGCGGGCGCTGTGGCCCAGGGCCAGGATCACGTGCCGCGAGTGCAGTTGTTCGCCGCTGGCCAACTCGACACCGGTCAACTGGCCGTCTTCGATCAGCACATCGGTGACGCGCTGCTGGAAGCGCACTTCACCGCCCAGGGCGATGATCTGTTGGCGCATGTTTTCCACCACGCCGGTGAGGCGGAAGGTGCCGATGTGGGGCTTGCTGACGTAAAGGATTTCGTCCGGCGCGCCGGCCTTGACGAACTCGTGCAGGACTTTACGGCCGTGGTGCTTGGGGTCCTTGATCTGGCTGTAGAGCTTGCCATCGGAGAACGTCCCCGCGCCGCCCTCGCCAAACTGCACGTTGGATTCGGGGTTGAGCACGTTCTTGCGCCACAGGCCCCAGGTGTCCTTGGTACGCTGGCGCACTTCGGTGCCGCGTTCGAGGATGATCGGCTTGAAGCCCATTTGCGCCAGCAGCAGGCCGGCGAAAATCCCGCAGGGGCCAAAGCCCACCACAATCGGGCGCTCACTCAGGCCTGCCGGGGCCTGGCCGACCACTTTGTAGCTGATGTCCGGCGCCACGTTGACGTTACGGTCATCGGCGAACTTGCGCAGCAGCGGTTCTTCATCGCGCACTTGCAGATCGACGGTGTAGATAAAGCACAGCTCGGACGACTTCTTGCGCGCATCGTAGCTGCGCTTGAACAGGGTGAAGTCGAGGAGGTCGTCACTGGCAATGCCCAGGCGCTGCACGATGGCAGGGCGCAGGTCTTCATCGGGATGGTCGATCGGCAGCTTGAGTTCGGTGATTCGTAACATGACAGTATCCGGTTCGCGAGGGCGCACAAACGCGCCAAAGGCGTTTCACAAACCGGCGATTATAGGCGCTAAC
Source organism: Pseudomonas sp. MF08875 (assembly GCF_059862525.1). NCBI lineage: Bacteria > Pseudomonadati > Pseudomonadota > Gammaproteobacteria > Pseudomonadales > Pseudomonadaceae > Pseudomonas > Pseudomonas sp. MF08875. The sequence continues at coordinate 215,582 of NZ_JCBCUW010000001.1, read as the reverse complement.
GCCCCGTTGCCGGGAGGTTAAAACCGCAACCCGCTAAATCAGCCGCTGCGCGCTCCGTCAAAATACCCGCAACCGCGCTGCACCTGGCCGTTGATCCGCAGCTCGGCGCTCAAGGGCCGCACGGTTGAATCCCCTGCGTCGACACAGCGTTGCGGCGCGACCCACAGCTCGATGTGCTGGCCATTGGCGTCGCTGGTCAGGCTGAACCGCCCTTCACCGGCCTGTTCTTCCAGGTAAGGCAGCGCCAGGGGCGCCTGCCCGGCCCGTTCCAGCAGCAGGCCCTTGCCGTTGACCGTGACGCTCCACTGTGGCGCGTGGCCATTGGCGTGCAGGGTCTGGCCGGCGTTGGCGCTGGGGTCGGGTTGGCTTATCAGCCACGAACAACCGGAAAATAGCGGGAGCAGGGCAACAAACAGCAAGGAACGGGCGGCGCGCATCGGGGAGTCTCCAGACAAGTGCCGCCACGTTACTCAGGCTGATCCTTCATCACAAGGACTAGTAGCCAACATGAAAGGTCTGGCCAGTTTGTAGGCCTTCGACGCTTTTTGCGTAGGCCAGTGCTACATCGGCAGCGGGAACGGGTTTGTAGCCTCGGAAGTACGGGGCATAGCTGCCCATGGCTTCGACCAACACATTGGGGCTCACCGAGTTGACGCGCAGGCCCCGGGGCAATTCGATGGCCGCTGCGCGCACGAAGCTGTCCAGGGCGCCGTTGACCAAGGCCGCCGAGGCGCCGCTGCGGATCGGGTCCTGGCTGAGGATGCCGCTGGTGAACGTGAACGAGGCGCCGTCATTGGCGAATTCGCGGCCGATCAGCAGCAGGTTGACCTGGCCCATCAGTTTGTCTTGCAGGCCCAGGGCGAAGCTTTGGCTGCTCATTTCGGCCAGCGGTGCGAAGGTCACGTTGCCGGCGGCGCATACCAGGGCATCGAACTTGCCGGTTTTTTCAAAGAGGGCACGGATCGAGGCGCTGTCGCTGATATCCACTTGGAAATCGCCGCTGCTGCGGCCAATGCGGATGACTTCATGGCGTTGCGCGAGCTCTTTGTCGACCGCCGAACCGACAGTGCCATTGGCGCCAATCAATAGGATTTTCATCGGGATGTTTCCTCATTGGAGTGAATGAGGCCTGAGTCTAGAGTGGTTTTTAATCGGGAAAAGCGCGCTAATAGGCAACCTTTGGTTTTTTATTGGAAACAGTCCATGAGCGAAATGGATGACTTGGCGGCATTCGCCACCCTGATCGAGGCCGGTAGTTTCACCCTGGCGGCGCAGCGCCTGGGGTGCAGCAAGGGCCAGTTGTCCAAGCGCATCAGCCTGCTGGAGGCGCGTTTCGCGGTGGTGCTGGTGCAGCGCACCACCCGGCGCCTGAGCCTGACGGCGGCGGGCGCGGCGTTGCTGCCCCAGGCGCAGGCCCTGGTGGTGCAACTGGAGCGGGCACGCCAGGCCCTGGCACGGTTGAAGGATGATATGGCGGGGCCGATTCGGCTGACGGTGCCGGTGTCGTTGGGCGAGACGTTTTTCGATGGATTGCTGCTGGAGTTTTCCCGCCAGTACCCGCAGGTGCAGATCGAGTTGGAGCTCAACAATAGCTACCGCGACCTGTCCCGCGAAGGGTTCGACCTGGCGATCCGCTCCCAGGTGGGCAACGACGAACGACTGGTGGCCAGGCCCTTGCTGGCGTGGGAGGAAATGACCTGCGCCAGCCCTGCTTACCTTGAGCAGTTCGGTGAGCCGCAGACTCCGGCAGCCTTGGCCGAGCACCGCTGCCTGCTCAATAGCCACTACAGCGGCCGCGAAGAGTGGTTGTACCACCAGCAACATGAACTGCTGCGGGTGCGGGTCAGCGGGCCGTTTGCCAGCAATCACTACAACCTGCTGAAAAAAGCGGCCCTGGTGGGGGCGGGAGTCGCTCGCCTGCCTTCTTATATGCTGCACAGCGAGCTGGCGGATGGGCGCTTGTGCTGGTTGCTGCGTGACTACCAGACCCGTCGCACGCCCATGTACCTGGTGCACCCCTATCAGGGCGGCCTGCCCCGGCGCACCCAGGTGCTGGCCGATTACTTGATTGGCTGGTTCAAGCGTAGTGGCGAGGCACTGGACCGGTTGTAGCGCCGGGCGATGAGCGCGTCGAGGGCGATGGCGCCGGGGCCCCGGGCCATCAGGTAGAGCAGGACCGCGGCCCAGGTGCCGTGGGTGGCGTAGGCATCGGGATAGACGAAGAACTGGATGGTCAGGGTCATGGCCAACAGTGCCGCTGCCGAGAAGCGCGTGGCCAGGCCTAGCAGGATCAACACCGGGAACACATGTTCGGCCACCGTGGCCAGGTAAGCCGCCCACTCTGGGGGAAGGAGCGGTAAGCGGTACTCGTGGCGAAACAGGAACAGGGTGGAGTCGGCCAGCCGTGGTGTGGCGAATTGAAACTGCCCGCTGACCAGATCGACGACCAGGCCTTCGACCTTGGTTTGCCCGGATTTCCAGAACACAGCGGCGATGGAAAAGCGCGCGAGCAAGGCGATCAGGCTATGGGGGATTTTTTCCAGCAAGGCGATGCCGCGTTGCAGCAGGCAGGGCCGGGCATTGCAGGTGTTGGGGGGCGTATTCATGGTGAAACCCTTGGGTGGTGGTACAGCTCAGTGATGACGTTGTGGCCAATGAGCAAGGCGAGGCATTGGCTCAAGTCGAATTCGGGTGCGACGTTTTGGCCGCACGATGCGGCCCGGCCCAACGGCCAGCCACTTTGCGCGCCGCGGATGAAAGCGATTGAGCCTGGGTCTACGGCAAAGACTTCAACGTGTTGACCGTTGCGCAATACCAGGGCGTTTTGCCCTTCCAGTAGATCTAGGCCTGGCAGCAGGCCTTGCGGCTGCTGATGCGCAGCCCAGATTGCAACCACTGCGTAGCTGGAATTCAGGGTGCTGACCGAGGGATGCAGTTGAAGGTGCAACAGGTCTGGCGCTTGGCAATCGCTCAGTGCGGCACCTATCTGTTCGTGGAGCAGGGGCACCGCATCGGCGGCGTGATAGGCCTGTACCCGCAGCCGCTCCAGGCGCGCGATATCGGCGAGGTAAGGCACGCAGGAGGCGGGGCTGAAGCCTTCGATGAAGTGCGCCAGTTCATTGCCGTATTCAATCAGCCGGGGGTTGAGTGGTGGATGCTGGCGGATGAACTGGCGGGCCATGGCGCTGAAAAACTCATCGCCCACCAGTTGCGCGACGACCGGGTAGTGGTCGGTGAGCGCACCGATCAACGATCGCAGCACATTGTTGCGGTAAACCGCGAAGCGGCTCGCCGGATCGGCACCGTTGCGGCAGAACAGGCCGGGGGGGCAGTTTTTTTGTGGGTCCAGCAGTGCTTCGGCAAATAGGGTGTGAGTGTTCATGGGCCAGCCTGCATGACGTTGAGCAGCGCTTGCGCCTGGCGTGCCTCGGCGTGGAGCACGGCGAACGGTGGTACCCGGTTGTCCCGCTCGATCAGGGTGGCCACCGGGCCGCAGCGCTTGAGCACTTCGCGGTACAGCTCCCACACGGCGGCGTCGACAGGGGCGCCGTGGTCATCGATCAGCAGGCGTTCGCCCAGGCTGTCGGTGTCTTCGGCGAACCCGGCCAGGTGAATCTCGCCCACGGCCCACAATGGCAGTGCGTCGATATAGGCCAAGGGGTGGCGCTGGTGGTTGACGCTGCACACGTAGGCGTTGTTGAGGTCCAACAGCAAGCCACAGCCTGTGCGGTGCACCACTTCGCGGATAAACATCGCTTCATCCATGCTTGATTGGCGAAATTCCAGGTAGGTGGCCGGGTTTTCCAGGAGCATGGGGCGCTTGAGGGTGTTCTGCACCTGGTCGATGTGGTCGCAGACGCGGTGCAGGGTGGGTACGTCGTAGGCCAGGGGCAGTAGGTCGTTGAGAAACACCGGGCCATGGCTGGACCAGGCCAGGTGTTCGGAAAAGGCTTGGGGCTGATAGCGCTCGATCAATCCGGCCAGGCGCCCCAGATGTTCTCCATCCAGCGCCCCCTGGGTGCCGATCGATAGGCCAACGCCATGTAGCGACAGCGGATAGTGTTCGCGGATCAACCCCAGGTAGTGATGAAAGGGCCCGCCGGCCACCATGTAGTTTTCGGCGTGCACCTCGAAGAAGCCGATGTCTGGCTTGGTCTCCAGGACATCGCGAAAGTGTTCGCTTTTAAGCCCCAACCCGACACTGAGGGGCAGCTCGCCGTGGCGGGCCTGAGTGCGATGGCGCAGGGGCTGCGATGAGAGAGACATGTTCAACACTCAGGCCGGGAACGGATCAGGACTTGGCGGTGAAGGCTTCGGTCTGGCCCAACCCGGTAGGCGAGGTGGGGCTGGCGGTTTTAACGCAGGTGCCGGTGGGGACCAGTTTCCAGGCGTCGGCCTGGTAGTCGGTTTTCGAGGAGCCGGCGCAACTGGTTCCGGCGCCAGCGGCGCAGTCGTTCTGGCCTTTGAGGGCGACACCGAAGCATTTCTCCATGTCATTGGCTGCTTGGGCGGTGGTGGGTAGGGCGGCGAGGCTCAATGCCGTGCCGAGGGCCAGGGCGAGGGTGGTGGCGGAGAGGGAAGAGGTCATGGTGTTTCTCCAGAAGGTCGGGCAAGCGTGATTGCTTGCACATGCCTCTAGAGAAAAGCGGTGCGGGGATTGTTACAGCGCAAGAATAAAAAAGGGAGCGGGTGGGCCCGCTCCCGGTACATCAGCCGCCCAGGTAGGCTTCGCGCACTTTCGGGTCGGTCAACAAGGCCTCGCCGCTGCCCTGCATCACCACCCGGCCGTTTTCCAGCACGTAGGCACGGTCGGCGATCTTCAACGCCTGGTTGGCGTTTTGTTCCACCAGGAACACCGTCACGCCATCACGGCGCAGTTGTTCGATGATGTCGAAGATCTGCTGGATGATGATCGGCGCCAAGCCCAAGGACGGTTCGTCGAGCAGCAGCAGTTTGGGCTTGCTCATCAGCGCACGGCCGATGGCGAGCATTTGCTGTTCGCCGCCGGACATGGTGCCGCCGCGTTGGGTAAAGCGCTCTTTGAGGCGTGGGAAAAGGTGCAGGACCTTGTCCATCTGCTCCTGGTAATCGCCCTTGTCGGTGAAGAATCCGCCCATGGCGAGGTTCTCTTCCACGGTCAGGCGGGCAAATACCCGACGACCTTCCGGGACCACGGCGATGCTTTTACGCATGATGTGCGCCGAGTGTTGCCCGACCAGTTCCTCGCCCAGGTAGCGGATGCTACCGCTGTGGGCTTGGGGTGAACCGCAGAGGGTCATCAGCAAGGTGGACTTGCCCGCGCCGTTGGCGCCGATCAGGGTGACGATTTCACCCTGGCGGACTTCCACGTTGACGCTGTGCAGGGCCTGGATCTTGCCATAGAAGGTGGAAACGTTTTCGAACTGCAGCATTTACGCTTCCCCCAGGTAGGCTTTGATGACTTCAGGATTGTCGCGGATCTCGTGGGGCGTGCCGTTGGCCAGGGGCGTGCCCTGGTTGATGACGACAATGTGGTCGGAGATGCTCATGACCAGTTTCATGTCGTGTTCGATCAACAGCACGGTGGCGTTGTGCTCTTCGCGCAACACGCTTATCAACGCCTTGAGGTCTTCGGTTTCCTTGGGGTTAAGGCCAGCCGCCGGTTCGTCGAGCATGAGGATCCGCGGGCGGGTCATCATGCAGCGGGCGATTTCCAGGCGACGTTGCTGGCCATAAGCCAGGGTACCCGCCGGGCGGTTGGCGAATTCGGTCAGGTTGACCTTGTCCAGCCAATACGCGGCGTATTCCATGGCATCGGCTTCGCTCTTGCGGAACGCCGGGGTTTTGAACAGGCCCGCCAGGAAATTGGTGTTCAGGTGACGGTGCTGGGCGATCAGGAGGTTCTCGACCGCAGTCATGTCCTTGAACAGGCGCACGTTTTGGAAGGTGCGCACCACGCCCTTGCGGGCGATTTCATGGCCGGCCAGGCCCTGGATCGGCAGGCCGTCGAGCAGGATTTCACCGCCGCTGGGCTTGTAGAAACCGGTCAGGCAGTTGAACACGGTGGTCTTGCCGGCGCCGTTGGGGCCGATCAGCGCCACCACCTGTTTTTCCTTCACGGTCAGGGCCACGCCGTTGACCGCCAGCAAGCCGCCGAAGCGCATGCTCAAATTATCGACTTTCAGGATCTCGCGGCTCATTTGCGCAGCTCCATGTGAGGACGTTGCATGGGCAGCAGGCCTTGTGGACGCCAGATCATCATCAGCACCATCAGGGCGCCGAACATCAGCATGCGGTACTCGCTGAACTCACGCATCAGCTCGGGCAGCAGGATCATCACGATCGCGGCGAGGATCACGCCCAATTGCGAGCCCATACCGCCCAGCACCACGATGGCGAGGATGATCGCCGACTCGATGAAGGTGAAGGATTCCGGTGTGACCAGGCCCTGGCGCGCGGCGAAGAAGCTACCGGCGAACCCGGCGAATGCTGCACCGAGGGTGAAGGCCGAGAGCTTGATGACCGTAGGGTTGAGGCCCAAGGCACGGCAGGCGATTTCATCTTCGCGCAGCGCTTCCCAGGCGCGGCCGATCGGCATGCGCAGCAGGCGGTTAATCACGAACAGCGCCGCCAACGCCAGCAACAGGGCAACCAGGTACAGGAAGATCACCTTGTTGATCGAGTTGTAGGGCAGGCCGAAGTACTCGTGGAAGGTCTGCAGGCCTTCGGCGGCTTTACGCTCGAAGGTCAGGCCGAAGAAGGTCGGCTTCTCGATGTTGCTGATGCCATTCGGGCCGCCGGTGAGTTCGGTCATGTTGCGCAGCAACAGACGGATGATTTCACCAAAGCCCAGGGTCACGATGGCCAGGTAGTCACCGCGCAGGCGCAGTACCGGGAAACCCAGCAAGAAGCCAAACGTGGCGGCCATCATCCCGGCGATCGGCAGGCAGATCCAGAAGCTCAGGCCGAAGTAATGCGACAGCAGCGCATAACTGTAGGCGCCGACGGCGTAGAAGCCGACGTAGCCCAGGTCGAGCAGGCCCGCCAGGCCGACCACGATGTTCAGCCCCAGGCCGAGCATCACGTAGATCAGGATCAGGGTGGCGATGTCCACCGCCCCGCGTGAGCCGAAGAACGGCCAGACCAGTGCCACCAGCACCAGGCCCAGGATGATCCAGCGCTGGGTTGAGGGCAGGGTCAGGAAGTTGCTGGCCTTGGCCGGTACCAGCGGCATGTTGGGCGAGGCCTTCCAGGCTGCGCTGATCTGGCTGTGGAACAACACACGCAGGAACATCAGCAACGAGCACACGGCGATGGTTATCAGTGTGGCGGTGCTGGTGTTGTGCACTTCCAGGTTGATGCCGACGATGGTCAGCTTCAGACCGAGTACCGGGTAGGCCACGGCCCACACCAGCAGGGCGCTGAACAGCGCCGATTTAAGATTCCTAGTCATACCTTCTCAACCTCCGGACGGCCAAGGATGCCAGTCGGCCGGAACAACAGAACCAGTACCAATAAGCCGAAAGCCACGACGTCCTTGTATTGGTCGCCGAAGATATCGGCACCGAACGCTTCGGCCACCCCCAGCACCAAACCGCCGAGCATGGCGCCCGGGATGCTGCCGATGCCGCCCAGTACCGCGGCGGTGAAGGCCTTGAGGCCGACGAGGAAACCGGCGTTGGGGTTGATGACGCCGTATTGCATGCTCAGCAGTACCGCGGCCACGGCCGCCAGTGCAGCGCCGATCACGAAGGTCAGGGCGATGATGTTGTTGGTATTGATGCCCAACAGGTTGGCCATCCGGATGTCTTCGGCGCAGGCACGGCAAGCGCGACCCAGGCGTGAACGGGAGATGAACAGGGTGAGGCCGAGCATGGCGATCAACGTCACCACGAAGACCACGATTTGCATGTAGGAAATCAGCACTTCATGTGCGCCACCTGGCCCGATGGAGAAGTTGCCGGGGATCAGGTTGGGGATGGATTTGTCCTTGGAGTCTTGCGCCAACAGAACGGTGTTCTGCAGGAAAATCGACATGCCGATGGCGGAAATCAGCGGGATCAGACGGTTGCTGCCGCGCAAGGGGCGGTAGGCAACCCGTTCGATGCTGTAGCCGTAGGCACTGGTAACCACGATGCTCGCGATGAAGGCTGCGGTCATCAACAGCGGGACACTGTCGAGTCCCATCATGGTCAGCCCGGCGATGGCGATGAACGCCACGTAGGAACCGATCATGTACACCTCGCCGTGGGCGAAGTTAATCATTCCAATAATGCCGTAAACCATCGTGTAGCCGATGGCGATCATGGCATAGGTGCTGCCAACGGTCAGGCCGTTAACCAGCTGTTGGAAAAAGTGATAGATGTCAGGCATTACAGCGCTCCTAAAAACCTGATACGCATTTCACTGGTTGAGTCATCTTCCCGCTCCGGCCCCATGGATCTCGATCCATTTCGGGCGGCGGGTTACCAGCGAACCGCTGATGACGGTTTTGAGATTTTCAGGTGGGGAGACTTGCGGATCACGCAAGCGCGGCCCAGATACGTTCGTAAAACAAAGCCCACGGCACGCCGTGGGCTTTGTGGGCAGTCAACCAAATCCAGCCTTACTGAGGCGAAACTTCGGTTTTAGGTTTGCCGAAGTGCCACTCGTAGACGACGAATTTGAAGTCCTTGAGGTCGCCCTTGGCGTCGAAGCTCAGGTCGCCGGTCGGGGTCTTGAAAGTACCGGCGTGGATGGCTTCGGCCACTTTGGCCGGGTCTTCGCTCTTGGCGGCAACGATGCCACCGGCGATGACTTGAACAGCCGAGTAGGACGGGAATACGAACGGACCGCTCGGGTCTTCTTTCTTGGCCTTGAAGGCGTCGGCCAGGGCGACGTTGGCAGGGTCCTGGTCGAAAGACTTCGGCAGGGTGACCAGCAGGCCTTCGGACGCATCCTTGGCGATTTGCGAGATGGAGTCGTTACCCACGCCTTCCGGGCCCATGAACTTGGCTTTCAGGCCTTTTTCCTGGGACTGGCGCAGGATCAAGCCCAGCTCCGGGTGGTAGCCGCCGTAGTAGACGAAATCGACGTTGGCTTGCTTGAGCTTGGCGATCATGGACGAGAAGTCTTTGTCGCCGGCATTGATGCCTTCAAACACAGCGACCTTGATGTTCTTGCTTTCGAGGGTTTTTTTCACGGCGGTGGCGATGCCTTCACCGTACTGCTGCTTGTCGTGCAGTACGGCAACGATCTTCGGCTTCACGTGGTCGGCGATGTAGTTGCCGGCGGCCGGGCCCTGGGCGCTGTCCAGGCCGATGGTGCGGAAGATCATCTTGTAGCCACGAGCGGTGATGTCCGGGCTGGTGGCCGCCGGGGTAATCATGATGATGCCTTCGTCTTCGTAGATGTCCGAAGCCGGTTGGGCAGAGCTGGAGCACAGGTGGCCGATAACGTACTTGACGCCATCGTTGACGACTTTGTTGGCGACTGCCACGGCTTGTTTCGGGTCGCAGGCATCGTCGTATTCGACCGCTTGCAGTTGCTTGCCGTCGACGCCGCCCTTGGCGTTGATTTGCTCGATGGCCATTTTGGCGCCACTGAACTGCATGTCGCCGTATTGGGCTACAGGACCGGTTTTAGGGCCGGCAATACCAATCTTGATGGTGTCAGCTGCGAACGAATGGCTGGCGACCCCGGCCAGGACCATAGCGGCAAACAGTTTGGAAATCTGCTTAGTAGCCTTATTCATAGTGCTCCACTCTTACTGTTGTAATTTTTATAGTTCTGGCAGCCAAGGCTACAGAACCGGACAAGATAAATGGATATCTCTTCCGGAAATGCCCCCGGCAACTGTACCGGTACAGTGTAGAGCGCCGGTTGTTCGCTTGAAAAGCTGGCTGCTGGGGGCAAAACCTGAGGATGTCGCATTGCTGAAAGAAAAAGACATAATCACGCCGGTTTGCCGTGGGACTTTTGAGCTATGCCGGGGTTTTGCGAATTTTTCGATCGTTGACGCCTTTATCTCTGGGTTTTTCTGCCCGACCACCGACGTTATGATTGCGCCGATTTCCCTTCTGGACAGACCCATGATCGAAGAACCTAGCACCCTCTATGCCAAGCTGCTCGGCGAGACCGCACCTATTACCTGGAAGGAGCTCGAACCCTTCTTTGCCAAGGGTGCCCTATTGTGGGTCGACGGCTCCCTGGATTTGATCGAGGCCGCGCAGGCCATGGCGCAGAACGAAGCCGACAAAGTGGCTGCCTGGCTGGCCACTGAGACGCTGGGCAAGGTGTCTGCGTCGCGGGCGTTGGATCTGGTGACGCGTGATCCGCAGCTGTGGGCGGTGGTGGTTTCGCCCTGGATTATGGTCCAGGAAAGAGCAGAGGCTTGATGGGGCGCACCGAATGGGTGCGTCGGCAGGGCGGGAGAAAGTGTGTAGCCGAGTAGCGTGATGGCACGTTGCCGTAGAGAAACGCCACAGCGAGATTTGGCCGAGGGTGACGTTAACGTCACGGGAACAGTTTATCGGGCGGCCGTGAGGCTGCCTGATTGTTTCTGAATGTGAACAAAACCGGGCTTTTGCGGTGCCGCAAAGATCGCTATCGCGGGCGAGCCCGCTCCCACAGGCTGAAGCAAAAGCTGTGGGAGCGGGCTCGCCCGCGATGCTTTTAGACGTATTGAATCAAGCCGTCTTGCCCGTGTGGTTATTGAGCGAGATGACCTTGGTCTTGCCGATGCGGTGGCGATAGATCTCGCGCAGGTACTTGATGGCCTTTTTCACGCAATCGCGCGAGAGGCGGATGTCGTTGATCGAAACGAACTTCTCTTTATCGTTGATGAGCTCGCGGTACTTTTTCTCGTACATCGGCTTGATCGCGTACCAGTTGGTGTCGAGGATCTTGGCCGGGTTCTCGAATTCGTTGAGCAGGTCGTCGATCAGGCTTTCGTTGAATTCGTCGTGGATGATGAAGTCCAGGATCGAGTTGTCCAGGGTTTCATCGAAGCGGTACGGGTTGCGCGCAAAGCAGCGCTTGATGAAGGCCACGATCAGGGTCAGGAAGTCGTCCGACAGGCACGGGCTCTTGGCGATCAGGGTGGTCAGCGACAGGTTGGCCGATGCGCCGATCACCAGGGCATAGCGCTTGAGCGTGGTGTTGGGGAACAGGCTGTTGAGGTGGGTCTTGAGCCGGTTCAGGTCCATGTAGGACAGCTTGTAGTCCTTGGGCAGGGACACGATCGACACCACCGAGGAGCAGTTCTTGAAGAAGTGCAGGTCGTGCAACGCGGCCGCGTCGTAGCCCGAGTTCTTGTACTGCTCAAGCGAAGCGCGGTAGCGCTTGGACTCGATGGGCAACAGGCTGATGCCTTCGATCGCCTGGGTCACCTTGTTGAAGTGCGGCAGGTCGATGGAGCGGAAGAACAGGTCATCGATGTTCAGGCGCTGTGGCTCTTTCTCGAACACCTTGAACTTGTCGCTCGACGGCGCCGGGGTTTCTGGCACCACGGATTCGGCGTAGGCGATGGCCACCGGGCCGGCCAGGCTCATGAACAGGTCGTTGGCGTCCAGGCGAATGGTTTCGCCGATGTCGATACCGGCGCGACGGAAGTAGTTCTGGTCGTAGTCGGTGGTCACGGCCTGGGCGGTGAGGATGTTGAAGATCTGCTGCGAAATGTACTGGTTGGCGTGTTTTTCCATGGCATTGACGTCAATGTTCTGGATGTTGCCGTCATCGCTTTCTTCGGCGTAGCGCATGATGTCGTTGGAGATCAGCATCATCGCGTTCCAGGGGCGGATACGGCCCATGACGCTGGCTTCGCTGCTGTCTTCGTTGGCGAAGTTGTACGAAAAATCCCATTCTTCCGAAAGGTACTTGCACAGCAAGCGACCGGCATTGATGTGCAACGCTTCAGACATTTCGCTGCGATGATCGGAAATGTTCGGCAGCACGCAGATGCCGCTGGTGAAGATCGGCTCGAACACGAAGGAGTGGCCGCTTTTGCTGTCGTGCTCGTCCACCGGTTTGGTGTCGAACGTCTTGTTCATGTACGAGTGCTGCTGCGCCAGGCCGAACTCCGAGGCCATGCCCGAGCCCGTACCGCCGCCCGCGCTGAAGATCGAGAAGTACAGGCGCGACTGGTTGGCCTTGATGCCGCAGGAGTCGATCAAGTACGAGTGGATCATTTTCCAGTCGGGGCTGGAGAAGCGCTGGGTGTCCTTGTTCAGGATGATCTTGGCCAGGTACTGGCCCAGGATCGGCGCGTTACCGGCGCCGCCGGCATGGACTTCGGACAGGTCCATGATTTTCATTTTGCTGTAATCGCGCAGGAAGCCGCTTTTCTCGCCCTTGCGCGAAAAACGGATGCGCCCGGCGATGTCTTTGTCCAAGTCGCCCAGCATCACCAGTGGCTCGACCAGGAACACCGGTTTGGTGGCCTTGTACGGGCCCAGGCGCAGGTTGTTGCGGATCCACTGCGCGGGGCTGTAGCCCTTGTCGAGGTTCTTTTTGTCCGCGTAGGGGCGGTCTTCGTTATTGAATTCGTTGAGGTAGAACTTGCGCGCGTTGTACACCAGCTCCGCGACGTCCAGCGCAATGTTGGAGCCGCACCGGCCCAGGCCGATCAGGCACACCGAGGGGAATTCCTGGTCGTTGTGCTGCTCGCTGTCGCCTTCCAGGTGCGGTGGGCGCGGGAACACCATGTCGCGCAGGCCGTCGAGGTTGTCGAGGATGCGGTCAGTGTTGGTTTCGGTGAAATACAGGTACTGCTGGGTGGCAAGCGGGCGCGAGCTGACCAATGGCTTCGAAGCCGAGGGTTTATCCGGTGTAGTCACTGTCAGTTCGGATATTTCGTTGGCAGGGTTGTTTTTAGAAGTCATTGTGCGCCACGTGCTTGGACTGGTCGGCCTGAAGACGAGATGTCATCGGGCCATCACGGATAGGATGTCGCGACTTTATAGTGCGATTTGCGCCGCAGCGATAGGGTTTAACCTTAGATTCGCTAGGGGAAATCCTTTTGTGAGTCATGTTGAATCGGCCGTTTACCGGCGTTCTTTAATCTTGTAGGAGCGATTTATGAATGCGGCGTTACCTTCATTGGCCTTCGCGGGCATTGGCCTGATGGGCTTGCCGATGTGCCGCCGGCTGCTGGCAGCGGGCTTCGCGCTAACGGTGTGGAACCGCAACCCGGATAAATGTGCGCCACTGGTGGCAGCGGGGGCGCGGCAAGTGGCCGCACCTGCGCAACTGTGCGAGCACGCAGACGTGGTGATGCTGTGCCTGGCCGATACCGCGGTGGTGCAGGAAGTGGTGTTTGGCCTTGAAGGCGTGGCGGTTGGCGCGAAAACGGGGCAGTTGCTGGTGGATTTTTCCAGCCTGGAACCCACCGCCACGCGGGAAATGGCCGCCAGGCTTGAGGCCGAAACGGGCATGGGGTGGCTGGATGCGCCGGTATCGGGCGGTACTGCGGGCGCCGAGGCGGGCACCTTGGCGATCATGGCTGGCGGCGAGGCCGCGGACCTGGCGCGGGTGCGGCCGATCCTCCTGCACCTGGGCCAGCGCATCACCCACATGGGCGCGGTGGGGGCCGGGCAGGTGACCAAGGCCTGCAATCAGATGATCGTGGCGTGCAATGCCTTGGTGATCGCCGAAGTGGTGGCGCTGGCCGAACGCTCCGGGGTGGATGCCAGCCTGCTGGCCGAGGCCCTGGCCGGCGGTTTTGCCGACTCGCGGCCGCTCCAGATCCTCGCCCCGCAAATGGCCGAGAGCCGTTTCGAGCCGGTGAAGTGGCACGTGCGCACGTTGCTCAAGGATCTCGATGGCGCGGTTAAGTTTTCCCGCGAGCAAGGTTCAGCCACGCCGCTCAGCGGATTGGCTGCCCAGTTGATGCGTTTGCACAGTGGTCAGGGGTTTCGGGAGCAAGATCCTTCGACCCTGGTCCATCTGTACCGCGCGCCGCGCTCAGCAGGCTGAGGGTGGCCGGTGGCCGGTAGCGCTGCTGGTTGATCTCGCGCAGCACCTGGGGCAGGTCAGCCAGGGCAAGGGGATGGCTGAACAGGTAACCCTGGGCGAAATCGCAGCCGTAGTAGCTGAGGAAGTCGTACTGCGCCTCGGTCTCCACGCCCTCTGTGACCACCTGCAAATGCAGGGTGTGGGCCATGACGATAATGGCCTGGACGATTTCCTTGTCCGGGGTGGAGTGGGGAATGTCCTGAATGAACGAACGGTCGATTTTCAGGGTGTTGAGCGGCAAACGCTTGAGATACGCCAGGGATGAATAACCGGTGCCGAAGTCATCGATCGACAACGACACCCCGAGGGCGCGAATGTGCCGCAGCAGGTTGAGGGTGTTGGTGATGTTGCCCATCAGCGCGTTTTCGGTGACCTCCAGTTCCAGGCGTGACGGCGCCACGTCGGCGGAGCGCAGGGCGGTGTCGATCTCGCCGGGCAGTTCTTCGCGGGTCAGGTTCAGGGCCGAGCAGTTCACCGCTACTTTCAGCTCCGGGTAGCCCTGGCGGGACAGGTGGGCGAGGTCACGGCACGCGGTGCGCAGCACCCAACTGTCGAGCTCGGCGATCAGGCCGTTGGTTTCGGCGATACCGATAAATCGTTCGGGCACCAGCAAGCCGTGGACCGGGTGCTGCCAGCGCACCAGGGCCTCAACCTTGCTCACCTGGCCGGTCTTGAGGTTGAAGATTGGCTGGTAATAGAGCACTAGGTCATGGTCGTCGCGCAGGGCGTTGCGCAATTCCTCCTCCAGTTGCAGTTCCAGGGTGGCTTTGGTTTTCATGCTGGAACTGAAGAAATGCAGGCTGTTGCGCCCCGTGCCCTTGGATTGGTACAGCGCCAGGTCGGCGTTTTTCAGCAGCTCTTCGCTGGTTTTACCGTCGTCGGGGAACATGCTGATGCCAATGCTGGTGGTCATCACCATGCGCCGCCCGGCCAGCTCGATAGGGTCCTTCATCTTTTGCATGATGCGCTGGGCCATGTGCTGGGCTTCGTCGCGCGCATGCACGCTGATAAGGATGCAGAATTCGTCGCCACCAAAGCGCGCCACCACGTCTTCATGGCTACGGGTGGCGCTTTTGATATGGCTGGCCAGCACCTTGAGCAACGCGTCGCCGGCGTCGTGGCCGAGGCTGTCGTTGATGCGCTTGAAATGGTCGATATCGAGGAAGATCACCGCCAACATGCCGCCCAAGGTGGTTTTTTCGATGAGTTTCTCGGCGAAGATCTGATTGAAACCGCGGCGGTTTATCAGGTTGGTCAGGGCGTCGTAATGGGCCACATGCTGCAAGGACACCCGCGCCTGGTCCAGTTGGCTGAGCAAGGCGTTGACCCGACGCAGGTCGTGCTCCTTGCTTTGCAGCTTCTTGTCGGCCAGGGCCGCGCTGATGCTGCTGCCGATAATCAGCAGGGCGATCACGGCGATACTCAGGCCCAGTTGGGTGTGGTTGCTTTCGGCCGCCGGCAGTAGCGGCTGCTCGCCGGCCGGCAGCACCAGGCTCAGGGCCCACATGCCGGTCATGTGCATGCTCAGGATGCCCGCGCCCAGCACCAGGCTGGCGCCGTACTTGAGTAACTGGTGGAACATGCCGCTGCCGTTGCGCAGGTGCCGCGACAGCAGCAGGGCGGCGACACTGGCGCCGATTGCGATGAGGATCGACAGGCCAAACAGCAGCGGGTTGTAGTAGGGCGTAGCGTTGGAATGCAGGGCGGCCATGCCCACGTAATGCATGGTGGCGATGCCCAGGCCGATCCACACCGAGGCTTGCAGGTAGCGGCCCAGGCTCAACTGGGTGTGGCTGAGGGTGAGCATGGCCAGGTACGACGCGATCAAGGCGATCAGCAACGAGGCGAAAGTGATGGGCAGGGCGTAATGGATTTCGACCGGTGCCTGGAACGCCAGCATGCTGATGAAGTGGGTGGTCCAGATCCCGCCGGCCAGGCAAAGCGCCCCGACACAGCGCCAGAGGCTCTGGGACGCGGGTTTCTCCACATGGCTGAGGCGCTCGGCCATGTCCAGCACGGCGAAGCTGGCGGCGCATGCCACCACATACGCCAGAAGCAGCAGAAAGGGGTTGTGAGTGCAATCGAGAATGACTTGCCCGCTTTCCGGGAGCTGGGTAACGAATTGCAAACCAAGCCAATCCATAGCGTGTCCCGTTTGAGAGTCAGCCCGCGCCAGCGCGATCAATACTGGCCAATGGCTGGAGTATAGAAGGCCTTCTGACACTGCAAGCGGTAGTGGCATATTAGTGTCAATGATTTTGCGCTGGGCTCAAGATCGATTGGCAATAACCCCATTTGCCTTTGTAGCAAGCAGGCTCGCCCGCGCTCGGCCACGTAGCGGCCGCAAAAATCCATAGGGCTCCACACCGCCGGGGCGCGCTGCGCAGCCCGGCGCGGGGGCGCCCTCTTCTTACGCGAGGCCGGGCCATAGCGCGGTATCAGCTTTACGAATCATTACAGACAGCACCCGGCAGGCTGACTAGATTGCGGGTTCCGGGCTGCGGAGTTCATGGCAGTGCAGCTCCAATAACAACAAAAAAAAGAGACGCCCCCATGCAGAACTCGAAGCAAGCGTCGAATGCCTGGCGCATTCTGTTCCTGCTGTTCCTTGCGAACCTGTTCAACTTCTTCGACCGCACCATCCCGGCCATCATCATCGAGCCGATCCGGATGGAGTGGAGCCTGAGCGACTTCCAGATCGGCATCATCGGCACCGCTTTTACCATCGTCTACGCCATCGCCGGGCTACCGCTGGGGCGCATGGCCGACAACGGCTCGCGGGCCAAGTTGATGGGCTGGGGCCTGGCGGCCTGGAGCGGGCTGACGGCGGTCAATGGCCTGGTCGGCAGTTTCTGGACTTTCCTGCTGGTACGCATGGGCGTCGGCATCGGCGAAGCCAGCTACGCACCGGCGGCCAACTCGCTGATCGGCGACCTGTTTCCGGCCCATCGGCGGGCGCGGGCCATGGGCATTTTCATGCTGGGCTTGCCGTTGGGGCTGTTGCTGGCGTTTTTCACCATCGGCGCGATGGTCAAGGCATTCGATAGCTGGCGCGCACCGTTCTTCATTGCCGCGGTGCCGGGCCTGCTGCTGGCGGTGTTCATGTTCTTCATCAAGGAACCCAAGCGCGGCGCGGCGGAAACCGTGCAAGTGTCCCAGGAGCGGGTCGAGCGCCCGGTGCGTCGCGTACTGGCGATCCCGACCTTTCTGTGGCTGGTGCTGGCAGGCCTGACCTTCAACTTCGCCACCTACGCCTGCAACTCGTTCATGGTGCCGATGCTGCAACGCTACTTCCTGCTGCCCTTGCAGGAAGCGGCGGTGGCCACCGGGGTGATTGTCGGCCTGACCGGCTTGGTGGGCCTGACGCTGGGTGGCTGGGTGGCCGACAAAATCCACCAACGGGTGGCCAACGGCCGCCTGCTGTTCGCCGCCGCGAGTATGGTGATCTCCACCCTGGCCACTGCTTGGGCGCTGCACGCCGGGCGCGTCGAGATCGGCGTCTTCGTCGCGGTGTTCAGCGTGGGCTGGCTGTTCGCCTACAACTTCTATACCTGCGTCTACACCGCGATCCAGGACGTGGTCGAGCCGCGCCTGCGGGCCACGGCCATGGCGCTGTTCTTCGCCGGCCTGTACCTGCTGGGCGGCGGCTTGGGCCCGGTGGTGGTGGGCGCGCTGTCGGACCACTTCGCCCACACCGCGATGCTGGCCGCTGGCGCTGAGCAAATGAGCGAAGCCTTCAAGGCCGTGGGCCTGCACGACGCCATGTACCTGATCCCGGGGGCACTGTTGCTGACCATGGTGTTTTTGGTGCTGGCCTCGCGCTGCTTTGTGCGCGACGCCCAACGCATGAAGGAGGGCATGAGCGCTGCGCCGGTGATGGGGGCGAGGGCGGTAACGGCTTGAGTACGCGGCGTGTCAGCCGCCAGTAATAAATGAAAAAGGCCCGCATCACTGCGGGCCTTTTGTTTTTGCGCGGTACCGCGGTAGGGGTCAGCCGGCCACCAGCACCCGGATCGCTTCCAGGCGCAGGGCAGCCTTGTCGAGCATGGCCAGGCCTTGCTCGCGCAATTGGCGCAGGGCCACCAGCTCGCTGTCGCGCACGCTTGGGTTGACGGCTTGCAGCGCGGTCAGGCGTGCCAGTTCTTCGTCGGTATCGGCCGCCAGGCGACGTTGCGCCTCGGCGACGCGCTCGGCGTGGCGAGGGGTGATTTTCGCTTCGCCGGCGTTGATCCGTGGCGTCAACTGGTCGCGTTGGGCCTGGATGAACTTGTTGGCGCTGGCCCGTGGAACGCTTTCGAGTTGATCGTTCAGGGTCTCGAACGACACGCGCCCCGACAGGTCGTTGCCGTTGGTGTCCAGCAGGCAGCGCAGGGCCGCCGGTGGCAGGTAGCGGCCCAGCTGCAGGGCGCGCGGGGCGACCACTTCGCTGACGTAGAGCAGTTCCAGCAACACGGTGCCTGGCTTGAGCGCCTTGTTCTTGATGAGCGCGACGGCGGTGTTGCCCATCGAGCCGGACAGCACCAGGTCCATGCCGCCCTGCACCATGGGGTGTTCCCAGGTGATGAACTGCATGTCCTCGCGCGACAGCGCCTGGTTGCGGTCGTAAGTGATGGTCACGCCTTCGTCGTCGCCCAGGGGGAAGCTGGCGTCGAGCATTTTTTCGCTGGGCTTGAGGATCAGGGCGTTTTCCGAATGGTCTTCGCTGTCGATGCCGAAGGCGTCGAACAGGGTTTCCATGTAGATCGGCAGGGCGAACTGGTCGTCCTGCTCGAAAATCGCTTCCACCAGCGCCTCGCCTTCACCGGCGCCGCCGGAGTTGAGTTCCAGCAAGCGGTCGCGGCCGGTGTGCAGTTCGCTTTCCAGGGCTTCGCGAGCACCGCGGGCCTCGTCGATCAGCGCTTGCCACTGGCCATCATCGGCGTTTTCCAGCAGCGGCAGCAGGCGCGGGCCGAACTGATGCTGCAAGGCGTTGCCGGTAGGGCAGGTGTTGAGAAACGCGTTGAGGGCCTCGTGATACCACTGGAACAGGCGCTCTTGCGGGCTGGTTTCCAGGTACGGCACGTGCAGTTCGATGACGTGCTTCTGGCCGATCCGGTCGAGGCGGCCGATGCGTTGCTCCAGCAGGTCCGGGTGGGAAGGCAGGTCGAACAGCACCAAATGGTGGGCGAATTGGAAGTTGCGGCCTTCGCTGCCGATTTCCGAGCAGATCAGTACCTGGGCGCCGAATTCTTCATCCGCGAAGTACGCGGCGGCGCGGTCGCGCTCCAGGATGTTCATGCCTTCGTGGAACACCGTGGCCGGAATCCCGGAACGCACACGCAGGGCGTCTTCCAGGTCCATGGCGGTTTCGGCGTGGGCGCAGATCACCAGGACTTTGGTGCGCTTGAGCATTTTCAGGGTGTCGATCAACCACTCCACGCGGGGGTCGAAGCGCCACCAGCGTTCTTCTTCGCTGGCGTCCGGCTGGGCCTGGAAGCTGACTTCCGGGTACAGCTCGGCGTGTTCGCCCAGGGGCAGTTCCAGGTATTCGTCAGGGCAGGGCAGCGGGTACGGGTGCAGTTTGCGCTGGGGGAAGCCCTGCACGGCGGCGCGGGTGTTACGGAACAGCACGCGGCCGGTGCCGTGGCGGTCGAGCAGCTCGCGCACCAGGCGGGCGCTGGCTTCGGTGTCACCGTCATTGACGGCGGTGAGCAGCGCTTCGCCCTCGTTGCCGAGGAAGTCGTGGATGGTTTTGTGGGCGGCCGGGGAGAGGCGCCCCTGGTCCAGCAGCTCCTGCACGGCTTCGGCCACCGGGCGATAGTTCTCGCTTTCGGCGCGGAAGGCGTGGAGGTCGTGGAAGCGGTTGGGGTCCAGCAGGCGCAGGCGCGCGAAGTGGCTGTCCTGGCCCAGTTGCTCGGGGGTAGCGGTGAGCAGCAGGATGCCGGGGATGACTTCGGCCAGTTGCTCGACCAGTGCGTACTGCGGGCTGACCTGGTCTTCGTGCCACACCAGGTGGTGAGCTTCGTCGACCACCATCAGGTCCCAGCCGGCGGCGAACAGCGCGTCCTGGGCCTTCTCGTCGTCCACCAGCCATTCCAGGGCCACCAGGGCTAACTGAGTGTCCTCGAACGGGTTGCCGGCATCGCTTTCGATAAAGCGTTCTTCGTCGAACAGCGCCACTTGCAGGTTGAAGCGGCGGCGCATTTCCACCAGCCATTGGTGCTGCAGGTTCTCCGGCACCAGGATCAGCACGCGGCTGGCGCGGCCCGAGAGCAACTGGCGATGGATGACCAGGCCGGCCTCGATGGTTTTGCCCAGGCCCACTTCGTCGGCCAGCAGTACCCGTGGGGCGATTCGGTCGGCCACTTCACGGGCGATGTGCAATTGGTGCGCGATGGGTTGGGCGCGCACGCCCCCCAGGCCCCAGAGCGGCGACTGCAACTGGCGGCTGGTGTGTTCCAGGGTGTGGTAGCGCAGGGAGAACCACGCCAGCGGGTCGATCTGGCCGGCGAATAGACGGTCGCTGGCCAGGCGGAACTGGATGAAGTTCGACAGTTGGGTTTCCGGCAGGGTGACCACTTCGTTTTGCGCGTTGAGGCCGTGGTAGACCAGCAGCCCGTCGACATCATCGACTTCGCGCACGGTCATTTTCCAGCCTTCGAAATGAGTGACCGTATCGCCCGGGGAAAACCTCACACGGGTGAGGGGCGCATTCCGTAGCGCATACTGGCGAGTGTCGCCAGTGGCCGGGTAGAGCACGGTCAGCAAACGACCGTCCTGTGCCAGAACGGTGCCTAGACCTAGCTCGGCTTCGCTGTCACTGATCCAGCGTTGCCCCGGTTGATACTGCTGCGCCATGCTGCCTGACTCCCGCCATGAAAAAGCCGACTATTCTAGCGGAACGAGGCCTTGAGGCCAAAGGATTAGCGGCGTTTGGGCGTAGATAAGTCTCGTCGGGCCGTCGGCCCTTGCGGGTTGTTTGCAGCACATAAGGCACTTATCAGTGCCTATCCGGTCACAAGTTTGCGACCGGCGGCTCAAGTCGCCGACCGTGCAGCCGACAGCCTGCCCACAGGAGAACAACAATCATGCTGCCACCGATCTTGCCGTTGAGCGTCGTCCCCATCACCTCGCAACAGGACCCCGTGCGCGTCAAACCGGATATTCCGCCGGTTGTACCGGTGCAACCCGGCTCCAATGAAAGCACCATCGACCTGCAAAAACGCGATGCCGAACAGGCCGCCTTGCTCCTGCGTGAAGAACAGCAGCGCCGCCAGCAGCGCCAACAGCGCGAGCGCGAGGCCCAGCAAGACCCCGAGGAGCATTTGGCGATCCCGGGCGATGAACTCAACAGCGACAACACCGTGCCGGTGGCGCCCTTGATGGAAGAGCAACCGCGCCAAGGCCTGTGGGTGGACGTCGAGGTTTGATTTGCGCGCGCGGGCTCCTTACTCTGGCGCTTGCAACGCCCCTGAACCCGACTGCCAGGCGAGCCTCATGAGCCAAGACGACAACCTGATCGACCTCAATAGCGAACGCACCAAGCGTATCCATGACCTCAAGGAAAAACGCCTGAACGAAGTGCGCAACGCGTTCGAGCAGGCCATGCCGTTGGGCAAGGCGAAGAAAAAGCCGAAGAACAAACCGAAAAAACGCTGAAACCCCCCGTATTTGTTGATGCACGTCAGTTATTCCCCCTCCTTTGCGCGCTCTTGCGGGCGCCATTGATCCCGGTCAATTTTCTCCTCCCGCCGATTGGTTAACTTAGCTCCATCGCAACAAGGCGAGCGCAGGAGGCCAGTCATGTTTTTCGATAATGTGGTGATAGCCGGAGTGCTGACAGTCGGCCTCATGGTTCTGTTTTTTGCAGGGTTTGGATTCTTCATCTGGAAAGACGCAAATAAGCGCAAAAAGCCATAGGTCTTTTCAGTTACACGAGCACGCAAGGCATTTTGGGCAACTTCGGTTGCCCTTTTTTTTGCCCGCAAGAAAGTGCTGGTGGCGCCGACGACTATAAAAAAAGGTGCAACCCTTGCGGGTGCACCTTTTTTTGTCCTGCGCCTGGAATCAGCTGGCGAGGACTTTCGACGCTGCCCAGAACAAGCCGGCCGACAGGCCGACGGTGGCAGGCAGGGTCAGCACCCAGGCCAGCAGGATGGTTTTCACCGTGCCGCCTTGCAGGCCGCTTTTGTTGGCAACCATGGTGCCCGCCACGCCAGAAGACAGCACGTGGGTGGTCGATACCGGCAAGCTAAAGATGTTGGCCATGGCGATCATGCATGCCGTGGTGATCTGCGCCGACATGCCCTGGGCGTAGGTCATGCCCTGCTTGCCGATCTTCTCGCCGATGGTCAGCACCACGCGTTTCCAGCCGACCATGGTGCCTAGCCCCAGGGCCAGGGCGACGGCCAGGATGACCCAGAACGGCGCGTATTCGGTGGTGGCGGTCAAGTCCTTGCGCAGTTTGTCCAGGTCGGACTTCTCACGCGCGGCCAGGCCAGGCAGCTTGCCCACTTTCTTCGCGGTGTCGTCCAGGCAGAGCAGATTGCGACGCACTTCGATGCGGCTCTCGGAAGACAGCGAATGGTAGTCAGAAACCCCCTTGAGGGTGCCGAGCAGGGCGGCGATGGTCGGTTCGGTCTGCTGCGGGTTGCAGCGGAACTTCTCCGGCAGGTCATCCTTGATGTTCTTGCCCAGGGCCAGGAACTCACCCAGCGAATCGCTGTTGCGCTGGTAGAACTGGCTCAGGTGCAAGGTGGCGTCGCGGGTCCGCTCGATCTGGTAAGTGGTGCTGTTCAGGTCGAGGACGAACTGCGCCGGCACGATGCCTATCAGCACCAGCATAATCAGGCCGATGCCTTTCTGGCCGTCGTTGGAACCGTGCACGAAGCTCACGGCCATGGCCGAAATCACCAATACCAGGCGATTCCAGAACGGCGGGTGTTTCTTGTCGTCGAGTTTGCGGCGCTGGTCCGGGGTTTTGTGCATCTTGGACAGTGGACGCCACCATTTCAGGCCGATCAGCACCAGGGCCGCGACCAGGAAACCGGCCATGGGCGAGAACACCAGGGACGCGCCGATATCGATGGCTTTCTGCCAATTGACGCCATCGGCCAGGGGAATGTCGTTGATTAACGCATTCGCCAGGCCCACACCGAGGATCGAACCGATCAGCGTGTGGGAACTGGAGGCCGGGATACCGAAGTACCAGGTGCCCAGGTTCCAGGTGATCGCCGCGGCGAGCAACGAGAACACCATGGCGAGCCCGTGTCCGGTGTTCACATTGATGAGCAGCTCCACCGGCAACAGGTGGACGATGGCATAGGCCACGCCCACGCCGCCGAGCAGCACGCCCAGAAAATTGAACACACCGGAAAAGAACACGGCCAGGTGGGGTGGCATGGCTTTGGTGTAGATAACAGTGGCAACCGCGTTAGCGGTGTCATGAAAGCCGTTGATGAACTCGAAGGCGAGGACAAAGGCCAGGGCGAGCAAGAGGCTCACAAGCACCCAAGCATCTAGTCCGCTGAATAAATCGATCATGAAGGTTTTCTGACCCGGTCGTAAGGGGGCGCGATTATGCCAGAAAACCCTGGTAATCGATGCACTAGCTGCTCATCGGTAACATTCTTCAACGAAATATTTTGTAGGACGATTTTGCCGCTCGGGTTTTCTCAGGGTGAAGCAAGGGTTTGATTTTATTGAGAATGCCATGAGCAGGCAGCGTCTTCGCGGTTGTGCCAAAGGGTTGAAAGCACTGTACGAAATTTCAGCAAGAAGGCTGCCCGTGACTTTCTACCTCACCCGCGGGGCTAATGAGGTGCCGCTCGCGTATGCCGTGCGGGGTGACGGTTGACCGCCCGGCCGCAGGTTTTGCCGGCGACGTGGGACGGGGTCAGGAATAGCAGCAGTTGCCGCTAGGGCTCGTCCGCCTTGAGTTCCTTTTCCATTTTTTCCAGTTCTTGGGTAAAAGCCTGATCGAGAATGCTGGCGCGTTTACGCCAAGGTTTGCGTTCCGGTTCAGGTTGGGCGGCGTAGGTGGTGACTTCCCCGCCGTAAACTTCCTTGTAACGTTGTTCCTGGCGCTCAAGTTCTGCGCGCAGTTCTTCTTTCGTCACAGTATTACCTTTATCAAGTTGAGATTAATTCTGGCGATACGCCGGCAACTCTGCCATCGGTCAAGTCGGGCGCGGCGCATTAGCGCTCCACCGCAGTACCCTCGGTTGGCCAGGCAGCATCCATGTTGCGCGGGGCACGGCACTCGATCAAAACCACTGCCGTGAGACAGTGTATTTACCAGCAACTGCAAATACCGGGGGAACTGAATAAGTGCCGACGGTGACAGCAGGTAGCGCCGGTGGAACGGTAGCTACCTGCGGGAGTTGGATCCGGAAACCTGAATAAATCCCGGCGCCAGTGGCTGGCATTATAGCGGCCGGGTTGAATAACACTATCACCAGAAGTTAAAAGTCTTCAACTTGTGCGTTGCGTCGATGTGCGCAAGTTCCAGCTTGAACATCTAATCACGCGTCAACTCTAAGGCCTTGGCGGTTGCGCGAAGATTAAAACTGCCTCGATTGCGCACGGTAGTACCCGGTAGGCTTGACCTTTAAATAACGCTGGGTAAATAGTCTGAGCCTGGCCCTGGATGAATTGCGATTATCGGTCGTTGGTTCGATAATCGCCCGGTTCTACCCCACCTGCCGTAGCTTTTCCTTCTATATATAAGAAGCGCCAGTGCCGCCATGGCCGAGGACCAGCAATGAACGATCAATTGCGCAATGCCTTCACTTGCGTGGCGCCACCCATCGTCGCCTCGCCGGCCAAGCGTATCCAGGCGCTGACCGGCGACCCGGATTTCATGACCTCCCTGGCCCGTGGCCTGGCCGTGGTTCAGGCCTTTCAGGAGCGCAAGCGTCACCTGACCATCGCCCAGATCAGCCACCGTACGGAAATTCCCCGCGCCGCCGTGCGCCGCTGCCTGCACACCCTGATTAAACTCGGCTACGCCACCACCGACGGCCGTACCTATTCGCTGTTGCCCAAAGTGCTGACCCTGGGCCACGCCTATCTGTCGTCCACGCCCCTGGCCGTGTCGGCCCAGCCGTACCTGGACCGCATGAGCGAGCAAATGCACGAGGCCTGCAACATGGCCACCCTGGAAGGCGAGGACATTCTCTACATCGCCCGTTCCGCCACCACCCAGCGCCTGATTTCCGTCGATCTGTCGGTGGGCGGGCGCCTGCCGGCCTACTGCACCTCCATGGGGCGGATTCTGTTGGCAGCCCTGGACGATGTGTCGCTGCGCGACTACCTCGACCACGCCGACCTGCAAGCCAAGACCCGCCGCACTCTGCACACCCCCCAGGCCTTGCTCGAATGCCTGCAGCAGGTGCGCCAGCAGGGCTGGTGCATCGTTGACCAGGAACTGGAGCAAGGCCTGCGTTCCATCGCCGTGCCGGTGTATGACGCCTCCGGCCAGGTGTTGGCGGCGCTGAACATCAGCACCCACGCCGGGCGGGTCAGCCGCGATGACCTGCAACAACGCTTCCTCCCAGGCTTGCTGGAAGCGAGCCGCGACCTCAGCGCCCAACTGTTCGCCTGAGGTCGGCAGCAGACTTTGATAGCTAGACAATAATGCGTTCGATAATCGAACACTTAGTCGATTATCGGATTGTTTGGCATTTTTCCCCGGCTTAACCTTCAGGCATCGCGGCGCACCCTACGCGCCTTTGTGTCCATGTCGGTCAACCCCGGGAGCCCACTCCATGGCTGAAATCCTTTCGCTGCACGACGCGGTGAAGCAATTCGTCAATGACGGTGACACCGTCGCACTCGAAGGCTTCACTCACCTGATTCCTACGGCTGCGGGTCATGAAATCATTCGTCAGGGCAAGAAAGACCTGACGTTGGTACGCATGACGCCGGACCTGATCTACGACCAGTTGATCGGCGCCGGGTGCGCGCGCAAGTTGATTTTCTCCTGGGGTGGCAACCCCGGCGTCGGTTCCCTCCATCGCCTGCGCGATGCCGTGGAAAAACACTGGCCTCACGCCCTGGAAATCGAAGAACACAGCCACGCCGACCTGGCTAACGCCTACGTGGCTGGTGCCTCTGGCCTACCGTTCGCGGTACTGCGGGCCTACGCCGGTTCCGACTTGCCCAAGGTCAACCCGCTGATTAAGACCGTGACCTGCCCCTTCACTGGCGAAGTGTTGGCGGCAGTGCCGTCGGTGCGCCCCGACATCACCGTGATCCACGCCCAGAAAGCCGACCGCAAGGGCAACGTGCTGCTCTGGGGCATTCTCGGTGTGCAGAAGGAAGCGGCCCTGGCGGCCAAGCGCTGCATCGTTACCGTGGAAGAAATAGTTGATGACTTGAATGCGCCGATGAACGCCTGCGTATTGCCGACCTGGGCGTTGAGCGCGGTGTGCCACGTGCCGGGCGGCGCCCACCCGTCCTACGCCCACGGTTATACCCAACGCGATAACCGTTTCTACCAAGCGTGGGACCCTATCGCCCGCGACCGTGAGACTTTTACCGCGTGGATCAACGAATACATCCACGGCAGCGCTGACTTCAGCGAATTCCAGGCCAAACTGGCCGCCGCTTCGGAGGCTCACTAATGGCTTACTCCACCAATGAAATGATGACCGTCGCCGCTGCCCGTCGCCTGAAAAACGGCTCGGTGTGCTTCGTCGGCATCGGCTTGCCCTCCAAGGCTGCCAACCTCGCACGCCTGACCTCCTCGCCCGACGTGGTGCTGATCTACGAATCCGGCCCGATTGGCGCCAAACCCACGGTGCTGCCGTTGTCCATTGGTGACGGCGAACTGGCGGAAACCGCTGACACCGTCGTGCCGACCGGTGAGATTTTTCGCTATTGGTTGCAGGGCGGGCGCATTGACGTCGGTTTCCTCGGCGCCGCCCAGGTTGACCGCTTCGGCAACATCAACACCACGGTGGTGGGCGATTACCACCAGCCCAAGGTGCGCTTGCCGGGTGCCGGTGGTGCGCCGGAGATCGCCGGTTCGGCGAAGAGCGTACTGATTATCCTCAAGCAGTCCTCGCGCTCCTTTGTCGAGAAGCTCGACTTCATCACCTCGGTCGGCCACGGCGAAGGTGGCGATTCGCGCCAGCGCCTGGGCTTGCCGGGTGCCGGGCCGGTGGGGATCATCACTGACCTGTGCATCATGGAACCGGAGGCCGGCACCCACGAATTCGTCGTCACCGCGCTGCACCCGGGCGTGACCCGCGAGCAAGTGGTGGCCGCCACCGGTTGGCCGGTGCGCTTTGCCGAGCAGGTGGAACACACCGCCGCGCCCACCGAGGTGGAACTGACCGCCCTGCGCGACCTTGAAGCACGCACCGCCGTGGCCCATGGCCAGGCACCGGGAGAAGCCTGATGCGCGACGTTTTTATCTGCGATGCGATCCGCACCCCCATCGGCCGCTTCGGTGGCGGCCTGGCCGGCGTGCGCGCCGACGACCTGGCCGCCGTGCCGATCAAGGCGCTGCTTGAGCGCAACCCGTCGGTGGACTGGAGCGCGGTGGACGAGGTGTTCCTCGGTTGCGCCAACCAGGCCGGTGAGGACAACCGCAACGTGGCGCGCATGGCCCTGTTGCTGGCCGGCTTGCCTGAAACCATCCCGGGCGTGACCCTCAACCGCCTCTGTGCTTCGGGTATGGACGCCATCGGCACGGCGTTCCGCGCCATCGCCAGTGGCGAGATGGAGTTGGCGATTGCCGGCGGGGTGGAGTCCATGTCCCGCGCGCCGTTCGTCATGGGCAAGGCCGACGCCGCGTTCTCGCGCAACATGAAACTCGAAGACACCACCATCGGCTGGCGTTTCATCAACCCGTTGATGAAGGCCCAGTACGGTGTCGATGCGATGCCGCAGACCGCCGATAACGTGGCCGATGATTACGCGATCTCCCGCGCCGACCAGGATGCCTTTGCCCTGCGCAGCCAGCAACGCACCGCGGCGGCCCAGGCCCGGGGCTTTTTTGCCGAAGAAATCGTCGCCGTGCGCGTTGCCCATAAAAAGGGCGAAACGCTGGTCGAGCAGGACGAGCACCCGCGCGGTGACACGACCCTGGACACCCTGGCCAAGCTCAAACCGGTCAACGGCCCGGACAAAACCGTCACCGCCGGCAACGCTTCGGGGGTCAATGACGGCGCGGCGGCGCTGATCCTGGCCTCGGCCGAAGCGGTGAAAAAGCACGGCTTGACCGCGCGCGCACGGGTACTGGGCATGGCCAGCGCCGGTGTGGCGCCGCGGGTCATGGGTATCGGCCCGGTGCCAGCGGTGCGCAAACTGACCGAGCGCCTGGGCCTGGCGGTGAGTGATTTCGATGTGATCGAACTCAACGAAGCCTTCGCCAGCCAGGGCTTGGCAGTGTTGCGTGAGCTGGGCCTGGCCGACGACGCGCCTCAGGTCAACCCCAACGGCGGCGCCATCGCCCTCGGCCACCCACTGGGCATGAGCGGTGCGCGGTTGGTACTGACGGCACTGCACCAACTGGAACACAGCGGCGGCAAAAAAGCCCTGGCCACCATGTGCGTGGGCGTGGGGCAGGGGTTGGCATTGGCGATCGAGCGGGTCTGAGCCAGGCCCCGTAGTGGCAATGGTGGGGCGTGTTGTGGGCGCAGGCTGGGTCCGGGCGGCGATCCGACGATCGCGGTATGCCAGCCTCGATCAATGCTGCGATCAACCTTTTCACTCTGACCACACGCCCGAGCGGTTGGGCGAGCAGCCACTCTGGGGGCTTAAATTCCTGGGGATGGAGAACAGCGTTTACTGGGACGTCACGGCGATGATGGCGGTGGCGTTCCTGTTCAGCTTGCGCTTGCCCAAGCAAGCGGCGTATTTGCACCACGATCTTTGATTGACCACCACTCGCCGGTTCGGCGGGCGGTTCTTTTTGACTGTGCCTGGAAGGAGGCTGCTGTGGCTTTTGTTCAACTCGCCGAGGGCGAACTGCACTACCAACTCGATGGCCCGCAAGGTGCGCCCGTGCTGGTGTTGTCCAACTCCCTGGGCACCGACCTGCATATGTGGGACGCCCAGGTCCCGGCGTTCGCCGAGCATTTTCGCGTTCTGCGCCTCGACACCCGCGGCCATGGCCGGTCGCTGGTGACGCCGGGGCCCTACAGCATCGCGCAGTTGGGCGGCGATGTTCTGGCCTTGCTCGATGCCCTGGAGATCCGCCAGGCGCATTTCTGCGGCTTGTCCATGGGCGGCCTGATCGGCCAGTGGCTGGGCATCAATGCGGGTGAGCGGCTGGGCAAACTGGTGGTGTGCAACACGGCGGCGAAGATTGGCGAGCCGTCGGTGTGGAACCCGCGCATCGAAACGGTACTGCGTGACGGCGCGGCGGCGATGGTGGCCCTGCGTGATGCGTCGATTGCCCGCTGGTTTACCGCCGATTTCGCGCAGGCCCACCCCGAACAGGCCGGTAAGATCACCGACATGCTCGCCGCCACCTCGCCGCAAGGCTACGCGGCCAACTGCGCGGC
The DNA here is from genome assembly GCF_059862525.1 of Pseudomonas sp. MF08875. Lineage (NCBI taxonomy): Bacteria > Pseudomonadati > Pseudomonadota > Gammaproteobacteria > Pseudomonadales > Pseudomonadaceae > Pseudomonas > Pseudomonas sp. MF08875. The sequence goes on along the minus strand of NZ_JCBCUW010000001.1, from coordinate 186,114 downwards.
GGTGCGCGATGCCGATTTGCGTGAGCAACTGGGCGCCATCAAGGTGCCGACCCTGGTTATCAGCGGCAGCGAAGACGCCGTCACGCCACCTTCAGGCGGCCACTTTATCCAGGCCCGTGTGGCGGGCGCCGAATACGCCGAGTTCTATGCCGCGCACCTGTCCAACGTGCAGGCCGGTGCTGCGTTCAGTGAGCGGGTGCTGCAATTTCTGCTGGCGCCTTGATCGCCAGGCGTAAAAAAACCGGGCCTTGGGCCCGGTTCTTACGCGTGAAACCTAATCAGTTGACGCTGACGGTCGAACGCGGTGCTACAGGTTGGTTGTCGTTGGAGATGGTGACTTCCACGCGACGGTTCATGGCGCGGCCCGAAACGCTGCTGTTTTCAGCAACCGGGTATTCCTTGCCATAACCCTGGGCCACGATGCGGGCCGGGTCGACACCCATTTTTACCAGGGCCATGCGCACCGAGTTGGCGCGACGCTCAGACAGCGACTGGTTGTACGCCGCGCTGCCGGTGCTGTCGGTGTAGCCTTCGACAATCACCTTGCGGTCCGGGTTTTCGGCCAGGAATTGCGCCAGTTTGTTGATGTTGACCAGGCCGCTGGATTTGAGCTCAGCCTTGTTGGTGGCAAACAGCACGTCGCCGAAGGTCACCAGGGTGCCGCGCTCGGTTTGCTTGGCGTTGAGGCTGTTCTGCAACTGCTTGATCTGCGCGTCACGGGCATCCAGGCGAGCCTGGGCGCGCTGGGCGGCGGAGTTCTTCAGGTTGGCTTCAGCGGTGCGCAGGTTGATGGTTTCCTTGGCAACCTCGACCCGTTGATTGGTCAGGTAGGCCAGTTGATCGACCTTGGCTTCATCTTCGCGGTCCTGGAAGGCTTTGTCGGCCTTGTCCAGCCATTCGCTGGCGTCCTTGGTTTCCAGGGCGGCGACTTTGCTCGCAGCCGGGTTGGCCTGCAGGGCGGAGTAGTTGGTGCGCGCCTGTTCCAGGTTGGCGTTGGGCTGCGTGGAGCACGCGGCCAAGCCAACGCTAAGGGCCAGAAGAGCTGGGATCATCAATTGTTTACGCATAATGGTTCGTCCTTTCTATCGATATAAGGGTGCAGGTTTCGCGTGGTGGATGCGGCGGCTTATTGCACGCTGCGCATGCCTTCCTGACGTAATTCCTGAACACCTTTCTGGGCATCCTGAACAGCGCGCTCAGCCTTGGCGGCCTGGGCTTTGCGCTCGGCGACGCGGGCGTCCCACTCGGCTTGTTCGGCCAGGCGCTTGGCTTCGTCGTACTTTTTGTCGTGCATGGCCAGTTCGGCCTGCTTGAGTTTGTCCTGGGCAGCTTTCATTTCCACGGCCGCGAACTCGGTGCCGCCAGCGGTGACTGCGCTGTTGACCGCAGACTGGGTGACGGCGTACTGCTCGCTCGGCGGGTTGCCAGCGCAACCGGCCAGAATGAAGGTGCTACCGATTGCCAGCGCGGCCAATTTGAGCCCGCGCAGATGGTTAAACGTGGTTTTGGCAGTGCTGGTCTTCATCGTCTTCAACTCCATTGGGTAACTCCTTAAAAACATCAAAAAATGCGTCCTGGACTGGTGCCGTCGCGGCAAATGGGCGAAGGGCTGCGGGCGTGAATTAAAACGACCGTTCCAGTCTTGGCGTACTGGCTGTGACCCGAGGCGTTTTTGAATAGTTCAGAGAAGATGGCCAATTGCCCGAAAATAAATTGATTGGGCACGCGAGGCTCTAGAACGGGAACTTTTGCCGCGCCCAGGGGTACTCCCAGCCCGGGAGGGGCGTGGGAGTAGCCAGAGGGGGTAGCCGAGGAGGCGAGGGCGGTCAGTGCTTGGGTTTGTCGGGGGCCGAAGCCAGCTCATGCAAATGACGACGGGACAGGGCGAGAAAACGCGGTGTGGGGCCGACATCTTCGTACAGCGGGTTGTCCTCCTCGTCGGTGGCCACTACCTGGGCGCCGCGCACGTAAGGGAAGCTCGCTTCGAGTTCTTCCAGGGCGGCGCCGATCAACTCGCCGAGCAGTTCTTCGGGGTGGCGCTTGGGGTACATCTCGGCAATGGCCGCCAGGCGTGCGGCGGCCTCGACGTCCAGGCGAATGGTGTAACCGGTGTCGGTCAGGCGGCCCTTGGCGTTTTCTTCCCAGTGCTGGGCCAGGTCTCGGATTTTCATGGCAACCTCAGTGATTGCCTGCTCGTGGCAGGCCGTAGTGAGTGGCAAGCCGCGATACGGCTCACAGTTGAGACTAGCCCTTGCCCACAAGGTTTAAAGAGTTTGTTGTAGCAAGCGGGCAAGCCCGCTTGCTACAAGGCTTGTAAGAACCCGGCAGCGGCGGCACTCTGGCGCCTTGTCCATCGCCCCCGAGCCTGCTGGAGAAACCGTAGATGACCGATATTGATGCGCGCCTGCGCGAAGACGTTCACCTGTTGGGTGAGCTGTTGGGCAACACCATCCGGGAACAGTACGGGGAAGGCTTTCTCGACAAGATCGAACAGATTCGTAAAAGCGCCAAGGCCGACCGCCGGGGCGCCGTGGACGCGCAACTGAGCGCCACCCTCGGCCAGTTGAGCGAAGACGAGTTGCTGCCCGTAGCGCGGGCGTTCAACCAGTTCCTCAACCTGGCCAACATTGCCGAGCAGTATCAGTTGATCCACCGGCGCGACGACTCGCAACCGGCGCCGTTCGAGGACCGGGTGCTGCCCGAACTGCTCGCCCGCCTGCTGGCCGAAGGCCATGGCGCCGAGGCCCTGGCCCGGCAATTGGGGCGCCTGGACATCGAACTGGTGCTCACCGCCCACCCCACGGAAGTGGCGCGCCGCACCCTGATCCAGAAGTACGACGCCATCGCCTCCCAATTGGCCGCCCAGGATCACCGCGACCTGACCCGCGCCGAGCGCGAGCAGATCCACCAGCGTTTGCAGCGGTTGATCGCCGAGGCCTGGTACACCGAAGAAATCCGCCGCACCCGGCCCACCCCGGTGGACGAAGCCAAGTGGGGCTTTGCGGTGATCGAGCATTCGCTGTGGCACGCCATCCCCAATTCCCTGCGCAAGGCCGACCAGGCGCTGTTCGCCGCCACGGGCCTGCATTTACCCCTCGAGGCGGCGCCGATCCGTTTCGCCTCGTGGATGGGCGGCGACCGCGACGGTAACCCCAACGTCACGGCACCGGTGACTCGCGAAGTGCTGTTACTGGCGCGTTGGATGGCGGCGGATTTGTTCCTGCGCGACATCGAACACCTGGCCGCCGAGTTGTCCATGCAGCAGGCCAGCGATGAGCTGCGTGCCCGCGTGGGCGACAGCGCCGAACCCTACCGGACCCTGCTCAAGCAACTGCGCGATCGCTTGCGCGCCACCCGGCAATGGGCCCAGGCCTCGCTGGCCGAGAACGCGCCGGCGCCGGCCGAGGTGCTGCACAGCAACCGCGACCTGCGTGAGCCGCTGTTGCTTTGCTACCAATCCCTGCACCAATGCGGTATGGGCGTGATCGCCGACGGCCCGCTGCTCGACTGCCTGCGCCGCGCGGTGACCTTTGGCCTGTTTTTGGTACGCCTGGACGTGCGCCAGGATTCCTCGCGGCACACCGCGGCCATGACGGAGATCACCGACTACCTGGGCCTGGGCCGCTACGGCGACTGGAGCGAAGACGACCGCATCGCCTTTTTGCTGCGTGAACTGAGCAACCGCCGGCCCTTGCTGCCCGGCCACTTCAAGCCGTCGGGCGAGACCGCCGAGGTGCTCGCCACCTGCCGGGAAATCGCCGCCGCGCCGGGGGCGTCCCTGGGCTCTTACGTGATTTCCATGGCCGGTGCGGCCTCTGATGTGTTGGCGGTGCAACTGCTGCTCAAGGAGGCCGGCGTACTGCGGCCGATGCGTGTGGTGCCGCTGTTCGAGACCCTGGCCGACCTGGACAACGCCGGGCCGGTGATCGAGAAACTGTTGCTGTTGCCGGGCTACCGCGCGCGCCTGCAAGGGCCGCAGGAAGTGATGATCGGTTACTCCGACTCGGCCAAGGACGCCGGCACCACCGCCGCGGCCTGGGCGCAATACCGGGCCCAGGAACGCCTGGTGGACATCTGCCGTGAGCAGCAAGTGGAACTGCTGTTGTTCCACGGCCGTGGCGGCACCGTCGGGCGTGGCGGCGGCCCGGCCCATGCGGCGATCCTGTCGCAGCCGCCGGGTTCGGTAGCGGGGCGTTTTCGCACCACCGAGCAGGGCGAGATGATCCGCTTCAAATTCGGCCTGCCGGACATCGCCGAGCAAAACCTCAACCTTTACCTGGCCGCCGTGCTGGAGGCGACCCTGCTGCCCCCTCCGCCGCCGCAGCCGGCCTGGCGCGGGCTGATGGACGAACTGGCCGCCGACGGCGTGGCCGCGTACCGCGCCGTGGTGCGCGAGAACCCGCAGTTTGTCGAGTATTTCCGCCAGTCCACCCCTGAGCAGGAACTGGGCCGTTTGCCTCTGGGCAGCCGCCCGGCCAAGCGCCGCGCCGGGGGCATTGAAAGCCTGCGGGCGATCCCGTGGATCTTCGGCTGGACCCAATCGCGCCTGATGCTGCCGGCGTGGCTGGGTTGGGAATCGGCCCTGAGCAAGGCCCTGGAGCGGGGCGAGGGCGAGTTGCTGGCACAGATGCGTGAACAGTGGCCGTTCTTTCGCACCCGCATCGACATGCTGGAGATGGTGTTGGCCAAGGCCGACGCGGATATCGCCCGCTCCTATGACGAGCGCCTGGTGGAGCCAGAGCTGCTGCCGTTGGGCGCGCATTTACGCGACCTATTGTCGCAGGCCTGCGCCGTGGTGCTGGGGCTGACCGGCCAGTCGCAACTCATGGCCCACAGCCCGGCGACGCTGGAATTCATCCGTTTGCGCAATACCTACCTGGACCCCTTGCACCTGCTGCAAGCTGAACTGCTGGCCCGTTCCCGGCAGCAGGAGACGGCCCAGGGCAGCCCCGTAGAACAGGCGCTGCTGGTGTCTGTAGCCGGAATCGCCGCCGGGTTGCGCAATACCGGCTGAGGAATCGGGAGTGGTGGTGGCGGGGCGCCCGGCGCGGGTTGCACGCCACTGCAACCGGCCATCGGCGGCGACTTCGTGGTCGGGTTGCGACTTGGCATACCCGCCCGCAAGAGCCACGGCGGCGGCGGTTCTTGCTACTTTCGGCGGCTTGTGTGGGCAGGGCCTGCTGTGTATCTTGAGCAGCCTTTGGCCGTTTGGGCGGCCACTACCCCCTTTTTCAGATTGGCCCCACGCGGCGAATCCGAGCGTTACTAAATAAAAAATTGAGGAGCACATCGATGCGCGTAATTCTGCTGGGAGCTCCCGGGGCCGGAAAAGGTACTCAGGCTAAGTTCATCACCGAAAAATTCAGCATTCCGCAGATCTCCACCGGCGACATGCTGCGTGCTGCGGTCAAGGCCGGCACCGAACTGGGCCTGATCGCCAAGAGCGTGATGGACAGCGGCGGCCTGGTGTCCGACGACCTCATCATCAACTTGGTCAAGGAACGCATCAGCCAGGCTGATTGCGCCAACGGTTTCTTGTTCGACGGCTTCCCGCGCACCATTCCCCAGGCTGAAGCCTTGGTGAAGGCTGGCGTCGAGCTGGACCACGTGGTGGAAATCGCCGTTGACGACGAAGAAATCGTCCAGCGCATCGCCGGTCGTCGTGTTCACGAGGCCAGCGGCCGCGTTTACCACACCATTTACAACCCGCCGAAAACCGAAGGCCAAGACGACGTTACCGGCGAGCCTTTGGTGCAGCGCAAGGACGACACCGAAGAAACCGTGCGTCATCGCCTCTCGGTCTACCATTCCCAGACCAAGCCGCTGGTGGAGTTCTACCAGAACCTGGCCGCCAGCCAGGGCAAACCCAAGTACAGCCACATCGCGGGCGTGGGTTCGGTCGAAGCCATCACCGGTAAAGTGCTTGAAGCACTGAGCTGATAAGCCTGATCGGCTTTATCGCCAACGGCCCGCTTGCGGGCCGTTGTTGTTTATACTGGCGCACTTTTTTCTCTGTGACGGAAACATCGATGAGCACCTTGCTGGCCCTGGACACCGCGACCGAAGCTTGCTCCGTCGCCTTGCTGCACGACGGCAAGGTGACGAGCCATTACGAGGTGATCCCGCGCCTGCATGCGCAAAAGCTGCTGCCGATGATCCAGCAATTGCTGGCCGAGGCGGGCACTACGCTGCAAGCGGTGGACGCCATCGCGTTCGGCCGCGGCCCTGGCGCCTTCACCGGTGTACGGATCGCCATAGGCGTGGTTCAGGGCCTGGCGTTCGCCTTGGAGCGCCCGGTGTTGCCGGTGTCCAACCTGGCGGTGCTGGCGCAGCGCGCCTTGCGCGAACACGGCGCCGTGCAAGTGGCGGCCGCCATCGACGCGCGCATGGACGAGGTGTACTGGGGTTGCTACCGCGCCATCGACGGCGAAATGCGCTTGGCCGGCAGCGAAGCGGTATTGCCACCGCAAGTGGCGGCATTGCCGGCTGACGCCAGTGGCGACTGGTTCGGCGCCGGCACCGGTTGGGGTTATGGCGAGCGCATTGGCGTCAGCCTGTGCGGCCAGGACGCGGCCATGCTGCCCCACGCCGAAGACCTGCTGACCCTGGCGCGTTTCGCCTGGGAACGGGGCGAAGCCGTCCCTGCCGACCAGGCCCAACCCGTGTACCTGCGCGACAAAGTGGCGACGCCCAAGGCCCGTTGAGCCGCGCAGCCCCGCCAATCGTCTGTTTTCCCGGCAATTTCCCTGCGGTTTTAAACCTTTTTGCCTTTCTGTGTTCTAGTTATCACTTGGGCATTTGCTTAGCGGCATGGGTGCCGCTAAATTGCCATCATTGATACCGGGCATGTGATTATGCGTATAGACGGCGTTTCATCCCAGGCGTACCCCATCAAACGCAAGCCGCGCAAGGCGAATGCGGTGGTGGACGAGGGTGTCGAAGACATCGTCGACGCCGAGATCGAACTGGCCGACACCCCAGTGTCGGTACGCGGTGAAGCCCGCACCGCCAACCTGCCCGCCCGCCAACAAGACATGATCTTCCCGCGCACCATGAGCAAAAGCGTGGCCACCGCCCTGGCCAGCTACCTGACCACCGCCGGTTTCGTCGATTGGGACATGGAAGTGCTGGGGCTCGACCTGCACATCTGATGCTGCCTTATTACCTCGGTTGCCCGTCCTGGAGCGAAAACGCCTGGCGCGAGTACCTGTACCCGCAAGATGCCCGCCCCGCACAGTTTCTCGAACTCTATAGCCAGGTCTTCAACGCGGTCGAAGGCAACACCACTTTCTATGCGCGCCCGGCCGCCAGCACCGTGCAACGCTGGGCCGAGACAATGCCCGCGCACTTTCGCTTCACCGCCAAGTTCCCCGGCAACATCAGCCACGGCGGCGACCTGCGCGAACAACTGAGCGCCGCCGAGACCTTCGTGCAACTGCTCGGCCCCTTGGGCGAGCGGGTGTCGCCGCTGTGGCTGCAATTGCCTGCCGCGTTTTCACCGCAGCGCCTGGGAGAATTGGCCGGATTCATTGATGGCCTTGAACGGCCCCTGGCGGTGGAAGTACGCCATCGCGACTTTTTCGCCAAGGGCGACGCCGAGCGCCAGCTCAATCGCTTGCTGCTGGACCGTGGCGTGGAGCGCATTTGCCTCGACCCGCGGGCACTGTTCAGTTGCACCAGCACCGCGCCTTCGGTCCTGCACGCCCAGGCGAAAAAACCCAAGGTGCCGCCGCGCCCGGCGGCGTTCACCCAGTTCCCGCAGGTACGCTTCATCGGCCATCCGCAGTTGGAAGCCAACGATCCGTTCCTGGTGCCTTGGGTGGAAAAAATCGCCACCTGGATCGAAGAAGGGCGCACGCCGTATATCTTCCTGCACACCGCCGACAACCTGCTGGCGGCCAAACTGGCCCAACGCTTTCATAGCCAGTTGATGGCACGGTTGCCTGGCATGCCCGCGCTGCCTGAGTTATACAGAGAACCCGCCGCGGAGCAGCTTGGCCTGCTCTGACGAACCCGTCGAAGGAGCTCGCCATGGACCTGCCTAACCAAACCCAACGCGCCCATGGGTTCAAGGCCCTGCATGAGGCGCACGGGGTGTTTGTGATCCCCAACCCCTGGGACGCTGGCTCGGCGAAAATGCTCGCCAGCCTCGGCTACCAGGCCCTGGCCACCACCAGCGCCGGGTATGCCTTTTCCCAGGCGCGCCCGGACGGCGGCTTGAGCCTGAACGACACCCTGGAGAACGTCCGCGCCATCGTCGCGGCCAGCCCCTTGCCGGTGGCGGTGGATTTGGAAAACGGTTTCGCCGACGCGCCCCAGGCTTGTGCTCAAGCCATTCTGGCGGCAAGCGAGGTGGGTGCGGTGGGCGGCTCCATCGAAGACGCCACCGGGCGTGCGGGTGATCCTATTTACCCCTTCGACCTGGCGGTGCAGCGTATCGACGCCTGTGTCACGGCGGCGCGCAGCCTGCCGTTCCCGTTTTTGCTGACGGCCCGTGCGGAAAACTTCCTGCATGGCCGCCCGGATCTGGACGACACCATCCGCCGCTTGCAGGCCTTTGCCGAGGCTGGCGCCGACGTGCTCTACGCCCCAGGCCTGCGCACCCCGCAAGAGGTACTGGCGGTGGTGCGCGCGGTGGCGCCCAAACCGGTCAACGTGCTGATGTCCGGGGCGCTCAAGCTCAGCGTGACGCAGTTGGCCGAGATGGGCGTCAAGCGCATCAGTGTCGGTTCGTCCATGGCCCTGGCGGCCTACGGCGCATTTATGGCCGCTGCCCGGGAGATCCAGGAACACGGCACCTTCACCTACACCGACCGCTGCCTGCCTTACGCCCAGGCCAATCAACTGTTCAAGGGCTGACAAACGGTGCGAGTACTGAAAATCCTGCTACTGGCGGTTGTACTGCTGGGCGCCGCGTTGCTGGCGCTGTGGGCAGGCCTGCTGCCGGTGCCGCCAGCCTGGAACCCCTGGGCGCCGCTGGATGTGCGGGCCGCGCCGAACCTGCTGACCCGCTTCAAGTTGCTGCGCCTGCGCGATGACCCGGCGCTGTGTGACCAGGTGCTCAAGGACGCGGGCCTGCGGGTGGCACGGCAAAGCGACAGCCCCGCCGCCACGTGCCCGTTGACCAACACGGTGCGGGTGCAGGGCGGCCCGGTGGCCCTGAGCAGCAGTTTCCTGGCCAGTTGCCCGTTGGCGGTGGCCTTTGCCCTGTTCGACCGCCATGCCCTGCAACCGGCGGCGCACGCGGTGTATGGCCAGAGCGTGGCGCGGGTCGATCACCTCGGCAGTTTCGCCTGCCGCAACATGTACCACCGCCAAACTGGCGCCCTCAGCCAACACGCCCGGGCCAATGCCCTGGATATCGCCGGGTTTCGCCTGGCGGACGGGCGCGCCATCAATGTGCTCAAGGATTGGCCGGGGGAGGGCGCCGACGCGCAGTTCTTGCGGCGGGTGCACGAAGGCGCGTGTGGCCTGTTCAGCGTGGTGCTCGGCCCCGATTACAACGCGGCCCATCGCAACCACTTCCATCTGGACGTGGGGCCGTGGTGGGTGTGCCGTTAAGGGCGTAGCGCAGGTCAGGCGGCGAGGCGCAGGTTGTTCAGAATCAGCGGGCGCGCCCAGCCGATGTCGTAGTTGAGTTGCTTCTGCTGCTCGGCCAGTTCTTCGGCGGCGAAGGCCGGCGCCGGTTTGTCCAGCAACTCCAGCTCGAACTCGGCAATCGGCAGTAACAGCGGCCGTGGCTGAGGCGCCGGGCCGGGTTCTGGAATCGGTTGGCCGGCGTTGAGGACAATAGGGCGCACCCAGCCACTGTCGAAATTCTGCTGTTGCTGTTGGGCGACGATTTCGTCGTCCGGGTAGGGCGGCGCGGGTTTGTCCAGCAGATCCACTTCAAACTCGGCAATGGGCAGGAACAGTGGCTCGGGCGGGCGGATTTCGGTGTCCTGCACGTCGCATTCGCGCTGGGTGAGGATGTGGCTGAGCAGGTCGGCGCCGGCGGTGGGTTCGAGGGGGCCCTCGATGTCCACCGGTTCCAGCGGCTTGATCGTATTCGTCGCGCTCCCTTGCTGCTCGGCCAGGGCCCGGGCAAAAAAATCTTGCCACAGGTGGCTGACGCCGCTCAGTGCTTGGGAGTTGCGTAGGCCGTAGTCGCCGTGGGGCGAGATAAAGCCTACGAATGTGCTGGGAATAATCTCTGACATTTGTCTCGGTCGACGTTCAGCTCTGGCAAAATGCCCGATAGTTTTGTTATCGGCCGTTTTTGCCGATCATTAATTTTTTGGGCGTGTTTTCCATGATTGAACAACCCGCGGCCTGCCGCATCATCGTCCAGGCACTGGACGAGGCGTTCGCCGAACAGGCCCGGCACTGGGCCGACCAACTGGATTTACCCCTGGCCCTGGAGGACGCCGAGTTCGCCTTGCAGGTTGGCGCCCAGGGTTTGCAACTGCAACAGCTGGGGCCAGACGCGCCGGGGCCGGTGCGGGTGGATTTCGTCGAGGGCGGCGCGGCCCATCGGCGTTTGTACGGCGGCGGCAGTGGGCAGATGATCGCCAAGGCCGTGGGTGTGGGCCAAGGCGTGCGCCCGCGGGTGCTGGACGCCACGGCGGGGCTGGGCAAGGACGCCTTCGTGCTGGCCAGCCTGGGCTGCGAGATGAGCCTGATCGAGCGCCAACCGTTGATCGGCGCCTTGCTGGAGGATGGCCTGGCCCGTGGCGCTGAGGATTTTGAGGTGGCGCCGATCGTTGCGCGCATGCGCCTGCTCAAGGGCAACTCGATCGACGTCATGGGCCACTGGGAAGGCGAGCCGCCCCAGGTGATCTACCTGGACCCGATGTTCCCGCACCGTGAGAAAACCGCCCTGGTGAAGAAGGAAATGCGCCTGTTCCGCCCCTTGGTGGGCGACGACCCGGACGCCCCGGCCCTGCTGGCCGCCGCGCTGGCCCTGGCCAGCCACCGGGTGGTAGTCAAGCGCCCGCGCAAAGCGCCGTGCATCGCGGGGCCCAAGCCGAGCCATTCGCTGGACGGCAAATCCAGCCGCTACGACATCTACCCGAAAAAAGCCCTCAAACCCCAGCTGTTGTAGCAAGCGGCCGTCAGTCGGGGCGGTAGGCGCGCATGAACAGCGCGACGACGTCCTGCACGTGGGCCTCGGCCGCCGCGCCGACCACTGGCCCGCCGCAGCCCAGCAGCAGGCGAAAGTTCGCCGCGCCCTTGAGCAGGCAGAAGAAGTGCTCGGCCGCGACCCGTGGGCTGGCGATGCGCAGGGCGCCGATCTGATCGACTTTGGTCAGCAGCCGTTCCATGCCGTTGAGCACCCGTTGCGGCCCTGCCTCGAAGAAAATCTGCGGCAACTGGGGGTCTTGGCTGCCCAGGGCCATGATGAGGCGGTGCAGGTTGACCGAATCCTCGCCGTTAATCAGTTGGTGAAAGCCGCGAGCGATGTTCAACAGCACCTGTTCGATGGGCGCGCCGTCGGGTAATTCGAAAAACAGCGTAGGCAACTGCTCTTCGCACTTGGACATGACGGCGCACGACAGCAGCGTCTCCTTGTCGTTGAAGTGGCTGTACACCGTGAGCTTCGACACACCGGCCTCTGCTGCCACCGCATCCATGCTGGTGTTGGCGTAGCCGTTGCTCAAAAACAGCTTTTTCGCCGCATCAAGGATGGCCTGGCGTTTGGCCAGGTCTTTGGGACGGCCGGGGCCGTTGGGGGCAGAAAGATTGTTCGACATTTTTCGCTTTATTACTGGACTGGTGAGTTTGCTATTAATAACATACCGGCAAGTATAATTATTCCTAGCACCATTAGCGAAAGGTCCTTCACCATGTTCCGCTATGTCCTGCCCCTTGCTTTGCCTGCCAGCCTGGCACTTTTTTTGTCTGCCTGCGGCCATGAAGAACCCGCACAAGTCGTGGTGCGCCCGGCCATGGTGGTTCAGCCAGAGCCTTCGGCCCAGGCCATGGACAGCTACCCCGGTGAGGTGAGGGCGCGCTACGAGCCGGACCTGGCGTTCCGCATCGGCGGCAAGGTCAGCCGACGGCTGGTAGATGAAGGCGAGCGGGTCAAGGCCAACCAGCCCCTGGCCGAACTCGACCCCCAGGACGTGCGCCTTCAACTGGAGGCCGCCCGCGCCCAGGTCGCGGCCGCCGAGGCCAACCTGAGCCTGGTGCGTGCCGAGCGCGACCGCTACAAGACCCTGATGGACCGGCAGATGGTCAGCCGCTCGCAATACGACAACGCCGAGAACCTCTACCGCTCCGGCGAGGCGCGCCTCAAGCAGATCAAGGCCGAATTCGACGTGTCCAACAACCAGGCCAGTTATGCGGTGCTGCGTGCGCCCCAGGACGGTGTGGTGGTGCGCCGCGCCGTGGAAGTCGGGCAAGTGGTGTCGGCCGGGCAAACGGTGTTCACCCTGGCCACCGATGGCGAGCGCGAAGTGCTGATTAGCCTGCCGGAGCAGAGTTTTGGCCGTTTCAAGGTCGGCCAGGACGTCTCGGTGCAGTTGTGGACCCAACCGGGCCAGGCGTTCGCCGGGCGCATCCGCGAGTTGTCGCCGTCGGCCGACCCCAAGTCGCGCACCTTCGCCGCGCGCATCACCTTCACCTCCGGCAAAGTCCCCGCCGAGTTGGGCCAGAGTGCCCGGGTGTCGATTCAGGGCGAAGGCGCGGTGCCACTCTCGGTGCCGCTGTCGGCGCTGACCGCAGAAAACGACCAGACCTACGTCTGGCGCGTGGACGCCAACAACGTACTCAAGCGCACCGCCGTGCGCGTCGGCCCGTTTGGCGAAAAAAGCGTGCCGGTGCTCGAAGGCCTGAACGCCAGCGATTGGGTGGTGGCAGCCGGGGTGCATGTGCTTCACGAGGGCCAGCAGGTGCGGCCCGTGGATCGCTCCAACCGCTCGGTTAACCTGGCGGCCAAGGAGTAGTCCTCGATGGGTTTCAATCTTTCCGCGTGGGCGTTGCGTAATCGCCAGATCGTACTGTTCCTGATGCTGTTGCTGGCGGTTGTTGGCGCCTTGTCCTACACCAAGTTGGGGCAAAGCGAAGACCCGCCGTTCACCTTCAAGGCCATGGTCATTCGTACCCAATGGCCCGGGGCCACGGCCGAGGAAGTTTCGCGCCAGGTTACCGAGCGCATTGAAAAGAAGCTGATGGAAACCGGCGAGTACGAGCGCATTGTCTCGTTCTCGCGCCCCGGCGAATCCCAGGTGACCTTCATGGCCCGCGACTCCATGCACTCGGTGCAGGTGCCGGAGCTGTGGTACCAGGTGCGCAAGAAGATCAGCGACATCCGCCACACCTTGCCGTCCGGTATCCAGGGGCCGTTTTTCAACGATGAATTCGGCACCACCTTTGGCAATATCTACGCCCTGACCGGCAGCGGTTTCGACTACGCGGTGCTCAAGGACTACGCCGACCGCATCCAGATCCAGCTGCAACGGGTCAAGGACATCGGCAAGGTCGAGCTGCTGGGCTTGCAGGACGAGAAGATCTGGATCGAGCTGTCCAACCTCAAACTCGCCACCCTCGGCCTGCCTTTGGCTGCGGTGCAGCAGGCCTTGCAGGAGCAGAACGCGGTGTCTACTGCCGGGTTTTTCGAGACCAGCAGCGAGCGTTTGCAGCTACGGGTGTCGGGGAATTTTCAGACGGTAGAAGAGATCAAGTCCTTCCCGATCCGCGTGGGTGATCGCACGTTCCGCATCTCCGATGTGGCGGATGTGCGTCGCGGTTTCAACGACCCGCCCGCGCCGCGCATGCGCTTCATGGGCGAAGACGCCATTGGCCTGGCCGTGGCCATGAAAGAGGGCGGCGATATCCTGGTGCTGGGCAAGGCGCTGGAAGTGGAGTTCGCCCGCGTCCAGAAAAACCTCCCCGCCGGCATGGAGTTGCGCAAGGTCTCCGACCAACCGGCAGCGGTGAAGACCGGCGTCGGCGAGTTCGTGCGGGTACTGGTGGAGGCCCTGGTGATCGTGCTGCTGGTGAGCTTCTTCTCCCTCGGCGTGCGTACCGGCATGGTGGTGGCCCTGGCGATTCCGCTGGTGTTGGCCATGACCTTTGCCAGCATGTATTACCTGGGCATCGGCCTGCACAAGATCTCCCTCGGTGCTCTGGTGCTGGCGTTGGGCCTGCTGGTGGACGACGCGATCATTGCTGTCGAGATGATGGCCATCAAGATGGAGCAGGGCTACGACCGCATCAAGGCCGCCAGCTACGCCTGGACCAGCACCGCGTTCCCCATGCTCACCGGCACCCTGATTACCGCGGCCGGGTTCCTGCCGATTGCCACCGCGCAGTCCGGCACCGGCGAGTACACCCGTTCGATTTTCCAGGTGGTGACCATCGCGCTGCTGGCCTCCTGGGTCGCGGCCGTGGTGTTCGTGCCGTACCTGGGTGAGAAGCTGCTGCCAGACCTGGCCAAGCTGCACGCCGCCAAGCACGGCACCACCGATGGCGCCACCGACCCTTACGGCACGCCGTTTTACCAGCGCGTGCGGCGGGTGGTGGAGTGGTGTGTGCGCCGGCGTAAAACGGTGATCGGCCTGACTATCGTGTTGTTCGTCGCCTCGGTGGTGCTGTTCCGCTTCGTGCCCCAGCAGTTCTTCCCGGCCTCCGGGCGGCTGGAGCTGATGGTCGACCTGAAACTGGCCGAGGGCGTGTCCCTGAGCAACACCGCCGAGCAGGTCAAGCGCCTGGAAGCCTTGCTCAAGGACCACGCCGGCATCGACAACTATGTGGCCTACGTGGGCACCGGTTCGCCGCGTTTCTACCTGCCCCTGGACCAACAACTGCCGGCGGCGAGCTTCGCCCAGTTCGTGGTGCTGGCCAAGACCATCGAAGACCGCGAAAGCCTGCGCACCTGGCTGATCGAGACCCTCAACGAGCAGTTCCCGATGATGCGCTCGCGGGTTACGCGCCTGGAAAACGGCCCGCCCGTGGGCTACCCGGTGCAGTTCCGGGTGACCGGCGAGCACATCGAAGAGGTGCGCGCCCTGGCCCGCAAAGTGGCGGCCAAGGTGCGCGAGAACCCCCATGTGGTCAACGTGCACCTGGATTGGGAAGAACCGAGCAAAGTGGTGTACCTCAACATCGACCAGGACCGCGCCCGCGCCCTGGGCGTGAGCACCGCCAACTTGGCCAAGTTCCTGCAAAGCTCGCTCACCGGGTCGGCCGTCAGCCAATACCGCGAAGACAACGAGTTGATCGAGATCCTGCTGCGCGGCACCGTTCACGAACGCACTGAGCTGTCGTTGCTGCCAAGCCTGGCGGTGCCCACCGATAACGGCAAAAGCGTGGCGCTGTCGCAGATCGCCACCCTGGAGTACGGCTTCGAGGAAGGCATCATCTGGCACCGCAACCGCTTGCCCAACGTCACGGTGCGCGCCGATATCTACGACAAAGAGCAACCGGCCACCCTGGTCAAGCAGATCCTGCCGACCCTGGAGCCGATCCGCGCCGAACTGCCAGATGGCTATTTGCTGGACGTGGGTGGCACGGTGGAAGACTCCACCCGTGGGCAGAACTCGGTGAAGGCCGGCGTGCCGCTGTTCATCGTGGTGGTGCTGACCCTGCTGATGCTGCAACTGCGCAGCTTCTCGCGCACCTTCATGGTGTTCTTGACCGCGCCATTGGGGTTGATCGGGGTGACGTTGTTCCTGATGGTGTTCCGCCAGCCGTTCGGCTTCGTGGCCATGTTGGGCACCATCGCGTTGTCGGGGATGATTATGCGTAACTCGGTGATCCTGGTGGACCAGATCGAGCAGGACATCAAGGCCGGGTTGCGCCCATGGCAAGCCATCATCGAAGCCACGGTGCGGCGTTTCCGCCCCATCGTGCTTACCGCCCTGGCGGCGGTGCTGGCGATGATCCCGCTGTCACGCAGCGTGTTCTTCGGGCCGATGGCAGTGGCCATCATGGGTGGCCTGATCGTCGCCACGGCCCTGACCCTGCTGTTTTTGCCAGCGCTGTATGCGGCGTGGTTCAGGGTCAAGAAGGAAGCCGCCTAAAGGCCGCAGGCCCTTGTGGTAGCCACCTCTGTGGGGCGGGCTTGCTCGCGATAGCGATCTGATAGCCGACAGGGATGTTGGCTGTGCTGCCGCCATCGCGGGCAGCGCCCGCCCCACAGTTGAACTGTGGGGCGGGTGGCTCTGTGGGAGAGAGCCTGCTCGCGATGGCGGCACGCAGTGGCGGTGACGAATGGTAGGGCTAAGACAGTTGCTCCCACAGTTGCCCCTTCATTTTCCTCAAGGCTTTACAGCGTCCCAAACACCTTCTTCGCCAAACTAGTGGCAGCGGCCGCCGGGTTTTGGCGGATGTTGGCTTCTTGCTTGCCGATCATCTCGAACAAGCCGTTGAGGGCCTGTTCGGTCACGTAGCCTTCGATATTCGCGCTCTTGGCGTCCAGCACGCCCAGGGTCGCGGCTTGCCCGGCAAAGGCGTTGTACTGCTGCGCCAGGCCCACTTTGTCGGTGGCTTGCTTGACGATGGGCAGGAACTTGGCGCGGATCTGCTCGCGGCTGGTCTTGCTCAGGTATTGGGTGGCCGAGTCTTCGCCGCCGCTGAGGATGCCCTTGGCGTCGTCCACGGTCATCTTCTTCACCGCGTCCACCAGCAGCGCCTGGGCCTGCGGCACGGCGGCTTCGGCGGCTTTGTTCATGCTGGTTTCCAGTTCGTCGACCTGGGCGCCCATGCCGAACTGCTTCATTTTCTTGGCGACCTTGCCCAGTTTGCCCGGCAGTTCGATTTTCACTTCGGGGTTATTGCTAAAGCCCCCGGGTGCGCCCAATTGCTTGACGGCGATTTGCGCGCCCTGGGTCAAGGCGTCCTTGAGCCCGCCAGTGGCGTCTTTTTGCGACAGGTCGCTCAGGGACAAGGCCAGCGCACTGGCGCTGACCAACAGGCCAGCACACAGGCCGGCAAAACGAAGGGAGGGACGGAGCATGGCGGTTTCCTTGGGCGGCAGGGGTGGTTAACGGACTTGATCGACGCGTACTTTCAATGGCTGCGGGTCTTGGCCATTGAGTTGCACGGCGTGGTGCTCGGTGGTGATGAACAGCAACTTGCCATCGGCCTCGATGCGGGCGCTGACCGAGTAGCGATGGCCGGGCTCCACCAGCAACGGATCGTAAGTGAGGTGGAACGGCAGCGGCACCTGGCCTTTGATCGGCCCGCTCTGCTGGTCGAGGACCCGCGCCGGGGCGTCGGCCAGGGACACGTCTTGCAGGCTGACACTGAGGGTGGCGTTAGGCGGCAGCGCGATGCGTTGCAGGTAGAAGACTTCGCCGTCGAGGCTGGCCTTGGCGGCCGGGGTCGGGCTCTGGCAGGCGCTGAGCAGCGCGGCGAGGGCAAGCAGGGAGAGTTTTTTCATCGCAGGGTTCCTTATCGTGGGCGCCTTACCAAACAGGCGCCTACGACAATCTAGCGGATTTGCGCCGCCAGGGGCCTACCGATTCACTCCAGCTCTGCCGCGTCCTCGCTGCGGTGCAGGGCCACCTGACGGATCGACAGGCGGATTTCCGCCGGCAATACGCGCTTGGCCGCGCCTTCGGCCAACTCGCCGAGCATGGGGTGGTAGCTGAGTTTGCCGGCCTCGTCGCGGCGCAGCACTCCTTGGTCGAGCAGGGTCTGGATGAAGTGGCGGAACAGGCTCTTGTCGAAGAATTCCGGGGCGTTAAGGCCATGCAGGATCGATAGGCGCTGGGCCATGACGGTGCACAGGTCTTCCAGTTCTTCGGCGCTGATGCTGTTCTGGCCGCTGTTGAGCAGCAACGAGATGGCCATATAGAAGCGTTGCAGGGTCTGGGCGATGCTCTTGGACAGCAGGGTCAGTAGCACGAAGTGCCGCGAACTCGGCGCCGGGCGCAGGTAGGCGTCTTTCTCGAAGCGCAGCAGGCCTTGCTCAACGAACGCCTCCAGCCATTGGTCGACCACCGCGTCCAGTTCTTCCAGCGACCACCGGATGAACAACTCCGATTGCAGGTACGGATACAGCGCACGGGTGTAGCGCAGGATCTGTTCGCGGCTCATGCGCGAGGTGCTCTGGAAGAAACTGGCGAGCAACGCCGGCAGGGCGAAGATGTGCAGCACGTTATTGCGGTAGTAGGTCATCAGGACGGCGTTCTGCTCGTCCAGGTAGTGGATTTTGCCCAGGGCGTCGCTCTGCTCGGCCAACAGGTTCATGCCCTTGACGTGCTCGATCAGCGCCCGCCCGTCGCCTTCGGGCAGCGTGGTGTGGGGCGAGTAGGGCACCCGGCGCAGCAGCGCCAGGTACAGGTCCAGCACCCGCGCCATCGCTCGGTCGTCCAGGGCCAGGCGCGTGGTGGAGAGCAGCGCCAGGGCCACCAGGTTGACCGGGTTGACCGCCGCCGCTTCGTTGAGGTGGCGCGCCACGCGCTCGCCGAGGCGATGGGTGGTTTCGCTCAGCCACGCCGGTTTGAACTGCGGGCCCAGGTCCTGGCTGCGCCAGCCCGGTTGTTCGCTGTCAAGGAACTGCGCCAGTTTGATCGGCTCGCCGAAGTTCACCGCCACTTGGCCAAAACGCTGCTTAAGGGCGCCAATCACCTTGAAAATGTCGAAGATCGACTCTTTTTTCTTGCTCGCACCGCGTAATTCGCCCAGGTACGTGCGGCCTTCGAGCACCCGCTCATAGCCGATGTACACCGGCACGAACACGATGGGCATGCGCGAGGAGCGCAGGAAGCTGCGCAGGGTAATGGCCAGCATGCCGGTTTTCGGTTGCAGCATGCGCCCGGTGCGCGAGCGCCCGCCCTCCACGAAGTATTCCACCGGGAAGCCTTTGGTGAACAACGTGTGCAGATATTCGTTGAACACCGAGGTATAGAGCGGATTGCCCTTGAACGTGCGGCGCATGAAAAACGCCCCGCCACGGCGCAGCAGGCTGCCGATCACCGGCATGTTGAGGTTGATCCCGGCGGCAATGTGCGGCGGGGTCAGGTCATTGCGAAACAGCAGGTAGGACAGCAGCAGGTAGTCGATATGGCTGCGGTGGCACGGTACGTAGATCACCTCATGCCCCGGCGCGATCTGCTGCACGCCCTCGATATTGTTGACCTTGATGCCGTCGTAGATTTTGTTCCAGAACCAGCTCAACACCACTTCCAGGAAGCGGATGGCGGTGAAGGTGTAGTCCGAGGCGATTTCGTTGCCGTAGCGCAAGGCCAGGGCCTTGGCTTTGTCGGGCGAGATGTTCTCGCGCTCGGCTTCGTCGAGGATCGCCTGTTTGACCAACGGCTGGTTGAGCAAGCCCTTGACCAGGTTGCGGCGGTGGGAAATGTCCGGGCCGATCACCGCGCTTTTGAGGTGGCGAAAGTGCACCCGCAAAATGCGCTGGGCCATGCGCACGGTGCGTTCGTGGCCCTTGTTGTGTTCGATCAGTTCGCGCAGGTGGATGGGCGCGGAGAACTGCACGCGGGTCTTGCGGCCCAGGATCATGATGCTCAGCAAGCGGCGCAGGCGCCCGGTGACCGCCCAACTGTCGGCGAACAGCAGCTTCCAAGGGCTGGACTCACTGCCCGGCGATTGCCCCCAGAACACACTGACCGGAATGATCTGCGCGTCTTCGGCGGCGTTCTGGGTCAGGGTGCTGACCAGCCGGGTGAGGGTCGGCGGCGCGCCGCGTTTGTCCTGGCGGCCCAGCCAGTCGGGCTCGGGCGTGAGGTAGAAAAACGCCGCCGGCTCCATCAGGTTGCCCACCGACACCGGCAATACCGGGCGCGGCAGGCCGGCCTTGGTGCACTCGGTATCGAGCACGGCCAGGTCGGTCAGCGAAGGGTTTTGCAGGACGTAGAACACCGGACGACTGCGGTCGAGGTTGAGGGTGAAGGACGACTGGTTGATCGTTTCCGAGCGCACCCAGAGGTACAACAGTCGGCGCAAGGTGCCAAACACAAGACGGCGGAACGGGGAGCGGGTCATACGGCTTCTGCATGAGTTAAAAAAAACCGAGCGGGCGCTCGGGCCGCTAGTGTGCCGTATCCGCGGAAAATCGGCAAAAAAGCGGCGAATGAGCGGGGAATATCGCGACAGGGCGGGCACAGCGCCCTGTGGGAGCGAGCTTGTTCGCGAGGGCGGTACATCTTTCAACACGGATGTTGGCTGGGTGGGCGTTATCGCCAGCAGGCTGGCTCCCGCAGTGGTGACTGTTGGCGGTGTTGTCGCGGGGCTTACTGAAGGAACTGCGCGAAATTCACCCCGGTACCCGCCGGGCGCACGTCTTCGAGGTAGGCGTCCTTGTCGGCGCTCAGTTCCAGGCTCACCGTGGATTTGCGCTTGCCTTCGTTGCGTACCACCAGGCCTTCCATTTTTTCGCGCAGGAACACAGTGGGCACTTTCAGGTGCAGCAACTGGTCGCTGGCGGGGCTGTGCAGCAGCAAGTGAATCCACTCGTATTGGCCGATGGCCAGGCGCGCCAGGGGTATATCGAACCACCAGATGTTCTTGTTGCGGTTCAACTCGGTGAAGTGGCAGTTGTTGACGCCCAGCACGGCACCGCCCAGTTCCTGGTTTCTGCGGGCAATGGCCTGCGCTTTATTGAGTTTCATGACATACCTGCACGGTTGGATCTTCGGCGCGTGGCCGCAAATAAGGTGCGCATTCTCGGGGGTTGCGCCGCAAACATAAAGCCCAACCTGCGCCGGGCCTTGAAAAGCCGCCGGGAAAATAAATGAAACTTGCCCAGAACGCTCCCGGTCAACCTTTACGCAAGCACTCGAATCACCCGGATAGTTACCAGGAGAATCACCATGAGTAGCACCAGCGATAAAGTCAAAGGCATGGCCAACGAAGCGGTCGGCAACGTCAAGCAAGGCGTGGGCAAGGCCACCGATAACGACAAACTGCGTGCCGAAGGCAAAGCCCAGGAATTGAAGGGCGAAGCGCAACAGGCTGTCGGCAAAACCAAGGACGCCATCAAGAAAGGCGTCGATAAGGCGTAAGTTGAAGTGCGTTTTAGTGTCACTGAGCGGCCATCCTTGGATGGCCGCTTTTGTAGGTGCAATGAACCGAAACTGTAGGCATGAGGTCAATTAGGCTACTTTGGTGTAGAACATCCGCTTTCAAAAACCACCCGAATAAACGCCCTTGAGTCGCCCCCGACTTCACACCTTTTTGCGGCGAAAGGAGACGCTATGATTTTCCCGGATTTGAAAGGCCTGCCCCTGCACCGCGTGATGCTGCGTACGGTCACGGAGTTCGTTGACGACGAAATGTCCACCTACGCCTCGGCGCTGGCCTATCAGATGCTGTTTTCCCTGTTCCCCTTCCTGCTGTTCCTGATCGCCCTGATCGGTTTCCTGCATTTACCGGATTTCTTCTCCTGGTTGCGCCTGCAATCGGAACTGGTGCTGCCGCCCCAGGCCCTGGAGCAGGTCAACCCGGTCATCGACCAACTCCAGCAATCGAAGGGCGGCCTGCTCTCGGTGGGTATCGTTATTGCCCTGTGGACCGCCTCGGCGGGCGTGCGCCTGATGATGAGCGCGATGAACGCCGCCTACGACGTGGTCGAGGGCCGGCCGATCTGGAAGCGCTTTCCGCTGTCGATTTTCTACACCGTAGGCATCGCCGGCATGCTGCTGGCCGCCGCCGCGCTGATGGTGCTAGGGCCGCAGGTGATGGCTTGGGTAGCCGGGCAGGTGGGCATGGAAGATTTCATCGTTACCCTCTGGACCGTGCTGCGTTGGCCGCTGATCGTGATTTTGCTGATGGTGGCCGTGGCGTTGATCTACTACGTGATGCCGGACGTACAGCAGGAATTTCGCTTCATCACCCCAGGTTCCGTGCTGGCGGTGGTGGTGTGGATCATCGCGTCCCTGGGCTTTGGCTACTACGTGAAAACCTTCGCTGACTACAACGCCATGTATGGCAGTATCGGCGCGATCATCGTATTGCTGCTGTACTTCTATATCTCCGCCGCGGTGCTGTTGCTGGGGGCGGAAATGAACGCAGTGATCGAGCACATGTCGGCCGATGGCAAAAATCCTGGTGAGAAGGACATGCCTGGGCACGGCGAAAAACAACACGTGTCGGGGCTGGGCCGGGACCACTCGCTCAAGCCGACCACAGACGAAGCCTGAAGATGATCCGTGAAATCCTGAAAATGGGCGACGAACGCCTGCTGCGCATCGCGCCACCCGTCCCGCCGCACATGTTCGACAGCGCCGAGTTGTGGCAACTGATCGACGACATGTTCCAGACCATGGAACACGTCGGCGGTGTTGGCCTGGCCGCGCCCCAGGTGGGCGTCAACCTGCAACTGGTGGTGTTCGGCTTCGAACACAGCGAGCGCTACCCGGACGCCGAGGCAGTGCCGCAGACCATCCTGATAAACCCGCTGATTACGCCCCTGGCGCCGCCCCTCGAAGAGGGTTTCGAGGGCTGCCTGTCGGTGCCCGGGCTGCGGGGTGCGGTGCAGCGCTACCAGCACATCCGCTACGAAGGCTTCGACCCCAAGGGCGAGCCGATCGTGCGCATGGCCTCGGGCTTTCACGCGCGGGTGGTGCAGCACGAGTGCGATCACCTGATCGGGCGCCTGTACCCGTCGCGCATCAGCGATTTCAGCAAGTTCGGCTTTATTGACGTGATGTTCCCGGACCTGCCGCACGGCACGCTGGAGTAGCTTGCAGCGCCACCAGCGCCTTGTTGCGCCGGTAGCGCGCCAACCGTTCGGCCAGGGCCTGGGGCAGGGCGCACTGGCTGCAAAACCCCAGTTTTTCGTAGAAGCCTTGCAAGTCCGGGTGGCAGAACAGCCACACCGGGCCGTCGAGCGGGGCGATAGCCTGTGCCACCAGGCCACTGGCGATCTGCCGGCCACGGTAGGCCGGGTCAACGAACAACCCGGTCAGCCAATGCCCCTGTGCCATCGGCCGCAGGTTCAATGCAGCGACGATTTGCGCCTCTTTCGCCACCCACGAAACCCCTTCGCGGCTACTGCGCATGGCGGTGTCGTGGCTGCGGTAAAACTTGTTGAGCAAGGGCAGGTGCAGGTCGGGCAATGCTTGGAAATTCAGCTCGGGCATGGTTTTAGAGGGCTTTTTCGGGGAACTGGGCAGTTAAATCGGGCAAATGGCATTCTGCCAGGCAATTGGTGTTATACCTCAACGTTACCTTCCCGTATGAGTGGAGCACGCATCATGGCCAAAGGCATGGATTCAAAGAAAGCCGCGAAAAAGAAACCGGCAAAAACCGCCGACGAAAAACGCGCCGATAAAAAAGCCAAGAAGGTCGGCGTTTTTGGCCACTGATAGATCCTCGCGCCAAGCCCGTTTGTCGGGCTTGGCCTTAGTTTGCCCAGGCAAACTTCCCTCGATAATGGCCGACTAGCTTGCGCCTGAGCAAAAGTGGCGAGGAGCTATGGCTGGAGGCCCGCTACAGGCCGGTGCTGGGCCCGGACCGGCAAGTGCACCGCGTGCTTAAAGTGGCCTCCAATATCAGCGAACGGATCAACCTGGAACACGAAAACCCAACGCCATCGGCCGCGCCCTGGCGGTCAGGTTGGCTGTGCCAGCCTCATCGCTGACGAGCCCACTCCCACGCAAGCCCTCCCCAGCAACCGCTACACCGCCGCCATGCCCTCACTCTTGAGCTTCATCTCTTGCTCGCTCGTGACCTTGGCGAACTCTATTTCTTCGGCCATGCGCTTGGCGATTTTCTGCTCGATATCGAACTGCACCGCCGGCGGCATGGCTTTGATCTCTTCTTCGGTGAGGTTCATTTCCAGGAGGAGCTTGGCCCGCAGGCGCTGTTCGGGCGTCTGGTGCATGTATTCGAGAAAATCCTTGAGGGCGTTGCTCTGCTTGCTGCCGTCGGTGGCGTGGGTGGCCGCTTCGGCTTTGGCGGTGGGCGGCACCTTGGTGGTGGCTGCGCTGTTCTGCACGCTGTGCAGCACGGCGTTGAACTGGGTGCTAGCCGCCGCCGAGGTGGCGGGGTCTTTGTCGGGGCGGATGCCCAGTTGCAGCACCGGGCTGGTCTGAACGTTGAGTGACATGATTCAAATCCTTGAACGATGGGAACGCCAAGGCCTGGAGCAAATTGCGTGCCTGCCCCGCAAAGCCCCGGTTTCATGGGGTTTTGCCGGGGCCGGGCGGTGAGGGTTTTCCCCTGGGCGGAAGGCTTTTGCCGCTGTCAGGCCGGGTCGGGCAGGGCCGAGGCGGGCAGGCCGAACACGCGGTCGAACAGCCAGTTGAAGGCAAAGGTGTAGCAGGGGATGAACAGAATCAGGGCCAGGTCCAGGAGGAAGGCGGCCCAGAGGCTGATGCCCATCCACCCGGCAATCAACGGGATCAGGAACACGATCAGCGTCAACTGGAACCCCACTGCGTGGGCGATGCGCCGCTTGACGGTGCGGGTGCGCGACGGCTGGCGGCTTTCCCAGCGCTCGAACAGGGTGGTGTAGATGAAGTTCCAGGCCACCGCGATGCTGGTGATGACCACCGCCAGCGGCCCGGTGCTGCTTGGCGAAGTGCCGGACAGCAGCGCCAGGCCGAGGGCGGAGAAGGTCATGCCGAACACCTCGAACAACGAGACATAGACCAGTTTGCGTTTGACGCCTTGCATGGGGGATTCCTTGTGCGCGTGATGGGGGCCAGGCTTTTTTGTGGGCAGGGCTGGCGCTGGGCGCAGAAGGTAGCTTCAATGCGGCTGATAGAAAAAGTCAGTAGCTTTCAGTTTTATTGATAGGTGGTGCCGTGAGTTTCAGCCCTTCGAGTATTGAATTGTTCCTTGCCGTGATCGAACGCGGCTCGTTTTCTGCCGCCGCCCGGGCCTTGGGCAAGGTGCCGTCGGCGGTGAGCATGGGTATCGCCAACCTGGAGGCCGAGTTGGGGTACGCCCTGTTTGACCGCAGCCACCGCGAACCCCAGCCCACGGCGCTGGCCAATGCCCTGGTGCCCCATGCGCGGTTGATCGCCGAGCAGCTCAAGCAACTGCAAGTGCACGCGTTGCAGTTGTCGTTGGGGTTGGAGAGCAAGTTATCCATCGGCGTGGTGGCGGATATTGGCCCTTCGCGATTGCTGGCGGCCATTAAGGTGATTGCCCAGCGCCATCCCTTGTTGGACATCGAAGTGCTGACCTCGCCCCAGGACGATGTCCTGCATTTGCTGCACAGCGGCCGCGTCAGTGTGTGCCTGGCCTTCGCCGGGTTGGCGGTGAACGTGTTGGAGCGTTTCCAGTTCATTGGCAGCGAGCAACTGGTGGCCACCATCGGCGCCGCCCACCCGGCGTTTGCCGGGGCGCATGGGCCGCTGTACCTGGAAGACCTGGTGAACGTGCGCCAGATCCTCGTCGCCAGCCGCGACCTGCCCCTGGCCGACGCCCGGCCGCTGGTGGCCGAGTCGTACTGGCGCACCGATAGCCTGGCAATGGCCCTGGACATGGTGGAAAGCGGCATCGGTTGGGGCAACTTCCCCCTCTCGGTGGTGGCGCCGCTGCTGGCCGCCGGGCGGCTCAAACGCCTGGATTTTCACAACACCGAAAACGGCCTGCTGCTGCCGTTGCACGTGGTGTGGCTGAAAAACCAACCCCTGGGCAAAGGCGCCGCTGCCTTCGTGCAACTGCTGACCCCACCGTTGTTGTAGCCAGCGGGCGAGCCCGCCTCCTATAAAAAAGGCAACGTCGTCGGTGTTTTCCACGCCTATAAGGCGCTTCTGAGCCACGCCAACAATGCCGTCATGGCGCCGTCGGGCTCCGGGGTTTGCCGGCGCAGGAGGTAGTAGGCGCTGCCATCGGGAACAAAGCCCCAGGGCGCCACCAGCAGGCCCGATTGCAGGTCGTCGCGCACCAGTTGCCACGGGGCAATTGCCAGGCCGAGCCCGGCCACGGCCGCTTGCAGGCTGAAGTAGAAATGCTCGAAGACTTGCTCCGCGGGCTCTGGCGTCGGGCTGGCGGTGGCTTCGAGCCAATGGCTCCAGGCCTGGGGCCGGGTGGCGCTGTGCAGGCGCGGGGCGTCGCGGGCCAGCCGGGGCTGGCCGTTGTGCAGGGGCGCCCAGTGCGCGGATCGGTCGGGGCGGCACACCGGGCCGACGCTTTCGTCGAACAGCCAATCGGCGTGGGCATCGGCGGGCCAAGGGAAATCCTGGCGGCGAATGGCCAGGTCGATACCGTCCTTGAACGAAAACGGCCCGCCCCCGGCCACCAGTTGCAGGCTGATGCCCGGGTGGGCGGCGTAGAACGCCGGAATCCGTGGGATCAGCCAACGCATCAGCAAGGTTGGCTCGCAGGACAGCACCAGCGGCGCGCTCGGGCTGGGGGTACGCAAGCGGCGGGCGGTGGTTTCCAGTTGATCGAAGGCGTTCTCCACCGTTTGCAGCAGTTCACGCCCGGCGTCAGTGAGAAACACTCGGTGGCTGCGGCGCTCGAACAGGGCCGTTTGTAGGTCGTCCTCCAAGGCCCGTACGGCGCGGCTGATGGCCCCGTGGGTGAGGTGCAGCGCGGCGGCGGCGCGGGTGAAACTCTCCAGGCGCGCGGCCATCTCGAAGCAACGCAGGGCGCTGAGGGGCGGCAGGCGGCGCTTGGCAGTCTGTGAGTTTTTATCACCGAGAGTGTCAGTTTTCATCGTTCGCCTGGCCGCCCTGTAGCCATTAAAGTGTGGCGCTGATTCTATACCCCGGAGCGCGGCCCATGACTGAACTGTTAGTTGTAATCACCATCACCGTGCTGGCGGTGCTCAGCCCCGGGCCGGACTTTGCCATGGTCACCCGCAACAGCCTGCTGCTGTCGCGGCGCCACGGGGTGATGACGGCGCTGGGGATTGGCTTGGGGGTGATGGTCCATGTCGCCTACACCGTGCTTGGCGTGGGCTTGGTGGTGCGCGAGTCGCTGCTGCTGTTCACCGCGTTGAAAGTGGCGGGGGCGTTGTACCTGATCTACCTGGGCGTGCAGATGCTGCGCGCCAAGCCCCAGGCCGACGCGGCGGGGCAACTTGGCGCGGTGCAGCAGTCGCTGTGCAAGGCCTTGCGCACCGGGTTTTTGACCAATGCGCTGAACCCCAAGACGATGATTTTCGTGGTCAGCCTGTACCTGCAAGTGCTGCAACCGAACACGCCGCTGGCGCTGCAACTGGGTTACGGCGCGATCATCGTCGCCGCGCACTGGCTGTGGTTCGTGGCGCTGGCGCTGTTTTTTTCCGCGCCGGCCATTCGCAACCGCTTGATGGGCTACAAGCGGCGCATCGACCAGGTGTTCGGTGGCGTGCTGGTGGTGTTCGGCACCTTGCTGGGGCTGATGAGCGTGCGCGGCTAGGTGCTTTCGCGCACTTTGAGTTCAAAACCCATGTCCTGCACCGGTTGCGCCACGCGGTTGCCGGCCATCAGCACCAGCATCTGCTCGGCGGCGCGCCGGCCGATGGCTTCGCGCGGGGTGCTGATGCTGCTCAGGCGCGGCACCATGTGGGCCGAGGCGGGCAGGTCGTTGAAGCCCAGGATCGCCACGCGCCCGGGCACTTCGATGCCGCTGCGCAGGGCTTCGAGCAGGGCGCCGTGGGCCAGGTCGTCGTTGCCGAAGAAGATCGCGTCCACTTGCGGTTGGCTGGCCATCAGGTGCAGGAACAGTTCGCCGCCCAGGCCCACCGAGGAGGGCCGCGGGGTCAGCACTTCCAAGTCCGGGTTGTATAGGCCGGCCTGCTGCAAGCCGCGGCGAAAGCCCTCGCCGCGCAGCAGGGTGCGTTGGTCCAGTTGCGCGCCGATGTAGGCCAGGTGTTTGCGCCCGCGGGCAATCAGGTGGGCGGCGGCGGTTTCGCCCGCGCTGACTTGGGAGAAACCCACGCAATTGACCCCGGCGCCGGCGTCCAACTCCATCATGTACACGCACGGCACCTGGCTGGCGTCGATCATGCGCCGGGCGCTTTCGGTGCGGTCGAAACCGGTGAGTAACAGGCCTCGGGGCTGATAGGCCATGTAGTTGCGCAGCAGGTTTTCCTCTTCGTCGCGGCAATAGTGGTAGTTGCCGATCAGCACCTCGAAGCCCTTGGGCCGCAGCACCTGGTGGATGGCTTCCAGGGTGTCGATGAACAGCAGGTTGGACAGCGACGGCACCAGCACCACCACCGAATGGCTCTGGGCCGAGGCCAGGGCGCGGGCGGCAGGGTTGACCACGTAGTTGAGGTCCAGGGCGGCTTGGCGCACCTTTTCCACCAGCGCCGGGGCCACGGTGCTGATGCCGCGCAGGGCGCGGGACGCGGTGATGGGGCTGACGCCGGCCAGGCGTGCGACTTCATTGAGGGTAGGGCGGCCCGTGGTGCGGGGGTTTTTATCGTTTTTAGGGGAGGTCATCAGGCGGCTTGCCAAACAAAATTCGAGGCACTAAGGTAGCGCTGTCTCGATGTGCCTGCAATTGGCATGAACCGTGGGTTGCCTGATCCCGTTCCTGTCGGTCGAGACCCCCCCATAAAAACGAGAGAAAGCGCCGATAGGGCCTGTTTTTGCACCCGCATCAAATTCGCAAAGATAGCGCTGTCTGCGTTCTGAGGTGTTCCATGAGTCAACCCGTTACTGCTTTGGTCATCATGGGGGTCGCCGGTTGCGGCAAGTCCAGCGTGAGCCAGGCCATTTGCACCCTCAGCGGCGCCACCGGCATCGAAGGCGACACCTTTCACCCGGCCGCGAACATCGAAAAGATGAGCGCCGGCATCCCCTTGGACGACAACGACCGCGCCGGTTGGCTCGATAGCCTGTGCGCAGAGCTGCGCCGTGCCCTCGCGGCGGGCGAGCACCCGGTGCTGACCTGTTCGGCCCTCAAGCGCAGCTACCGCGAACGCCTGCGCAGCGCCTCGCCGGGGTTGGGTTTCGTATTTTTAGAATTGAGTCGCGAAGTGGCCGCCGACCGCGTGGCCCATCGCCCGGGGCATTTCATGCCTGCCACCTTGATCGACAGCCAGTTCGCCACCCTCGAATCACCGGTGGGCGAGCCGCGCACCCTGGCCCTTGATGCCTCGACCCACAGCGTCGAGCAACTGGCGAGCCAGGCCACCCGGTGGTGGATCGAACACGGCCTCACGCCGCGCGCCTGAGGCGCGGGGCAAAAAGATAGCGCTGTCTGGCAACCCAACCTCCCACACCCGCTTTAATAACAACAACAAACAGGAGAAACCCCATGTTTGGTCTGTCCCACGAGACGTTCCTGCTGTTAGACGCAGTGGTTACGGTGATCGGCCTGATCGTGCTGATTACCCAGTTCAAGCTCCATCCCTTCATCGCCCTGATTATCGCCGCCGCGTTTCTGGGGCTGACGTCGGGCATGCCCATCGGCACCATCATCAAGGCCTTCCAGGACGGTTTTGGCGGCGTGCTGGGGTTTGTCGGCATCATCCTGGCGCTGGGCACCATGCTCGGCAAAATGATGGCCGAGTCGGGGGGCGCCGATCAGATCGCGCAAACCCTGATCCGCGCCTTCGGCAAGGAGCGGGTGCAGTGGGCGATGATGTTCGCGGCGTTTCTGGTGGGCATTCCGTTGTTCTTCGAGATCGGCTTTGTGCTGCTGATTCCCTTGGTGTGTATCGTGGCGCGGCGTACCGGCGTGTCGCTCATCAAGATCGGCATCCCGCTGCTGGCCGGCCTTTCGGCGGTGCATGGCCTGGTGCCACCGCACCCGGGGCCGCTGCTGGCCATCGGCGTGTTTGGCGCGGACATCGGCAAGACCATCCTCTATGGCCTGATTGTCGCGCTGCCCACGGCCATCATCGCCGGGCCGATCTACGGCACCTTTATCTCCAAGTACATTCCCGGCAACCCGTCCCAGGAGCTGGTGGACCAACTGGCCCGCGAGCCGGCGTCCGAGACGTTGCCAAGCTTCGCCATTACCTTGGTCACCGTGCTGCTGCCGGTGTTCTTGATGCTGCTCAAGACCTTCGCCGACGTGGCCTTTGCCGATGGCCACTGGTTGCGCACCTGGATGGACATGGTCGGCCACCCCATCTCGGCACTGCTGCTGGCGTTGCTGCTGTCGCTGTACACCTTCGGCCACCGCCAGGGCATTGGTTCCAAGCAGATCCTCAAGTTGCTCGACGCCAGCCTCGCGCCGACCGCGGCGATCATTCTTATCATCGGTGCCGGTGGCGGTTTCAAGCAGATGCTGGTGACCAGTGGGGTGGGTGACGTGATCGGCCATATGGCGGTGAACGCGCAAATCTCGCCGATCCTGCTGGCCTGGCTGGTGGCGGCGGTGATCCGCATCGCCACGGGTTCGGCGACGGTGGCGACCATTACCGGGGCGGGCATTGTGGTGCCGGTGGTGGGGATGATTCCGGGGGTGAACCGCGAGTTGCTGGTGCTGGCCACCGGCGCCGGTTCGTTGATTCTGTCCCACGTCAACGACGCGGGGTTTTGGCTGGTCAAGCAGTATTTCAATATGACCGTGGCCGAAACCTTCAAGACCTGGACCGCGATGGAAACCATCCTCTCGGTGGTGGCCTTGATCTTTATCCTGCTGCTGTCGTTGGTGGTCTAAGCAAGTGGCTGTTGGGGGAGCCGGGCCTGGCCCGGCTCCCCATCGTCGCCCAGGGTCAGCCGTTGGCTTTGTGCACCAGCCCATCGGCGCGCAGCATCGCCCGGATGCCGCGTACTGCCTGGCGGATGCGGTCCTGGTTTTCGATCAGGGCAAAGCGCACATGATCGTCGCCGTACTCGCCAAAACCCACCCCCGGCGAGACGCACACCTTGGCCTCGGCCAGGAGTTTCTTGGCGAACTCCAGCGAACCCAGGTGGGCGTAGGCTTCGGGGATCTTGGCCCAGACGTACATCGAGGCTTTGGGGTTCTCCACCATCCAGCCCAGTTCATGCAGGCCTTTTACCAGCACGTTGCGGCGCTGGCGGTACTGCTCGGCGATGTCCTTGACGCACTGCTGGTCGCCTTCGAGCGCGGCGATGGCCGCCACTTGCAGTGGGGTGAAGGTGCCGTAGTCGTGGTAGCTCTTGATCCGCGCCAGGGCGTTGACCAGTTCCGGGTTGCCGACCATGAAGCCCACGCGCCAACCCGCCATGTTGTAGCTCTTGGACAGGGTGAAAAACTCCACGGCGATGTCCTTGGCCCCCGGCACTTGCATGATCGACGGGGCTTTCCAGCCGTCGTAGACGATGTCGGCGTAGGCCAGGTCATGCACCACCAGTACGTCGTACTGCTTGGCAAGGGCCACCACGCGCTCGAAGAAATCCAGTTCCACGCACTGCGCGGTAGGGTTGGACGGAAAGCCCAGGATCATCATTTTCGGCTTGGGGATCGAGCCGCGAATGGCCCGCTCCAGCTCGGCGAAAAAGTCCACCCCTGGCACCAGCGGCACGGAGCGCACCTGGGCCCCGGCGATCACCGCGCCGTAGATGTGGATCGGGTAGCTGGGGTTGGGCACCAGCACGGTGTCGCCCTGGTCCAGGGTGGCCAGCATCAAGTGCGCCAGGCCTTCCTTGGAACCGATGGTGACGATGGCTTCGCTTTCCGGGTCGATATCGACCTCGTAGCGCTCCTTGTACCAGTTGGCAATCGCCCGGCGCAGGCGCGGGATGCCCTTGGACGTGGAGTAGCCGTGGGTGTCTTCGCGCTGGGCGACGGTCACCAGTTTTTCCACGATGTGGGGCGGCGTCGGGCCGTCGGGGTTGCCCATGCTGAAGTCGATGATGTCTTCGCCACGACGACGGGCGGCCATCTTCAGCTCGGCAGTGATGTTGAACACGTAAGGGGGGAGTCGATCTATGCGCGCAAAGCGGCGCGGCGAACCTGGTTCGGCCATTGTTGCCTCGAAGTACGTAAGCGCCCGGAACCGTCCGAGCGACGTTGGCCACTGCGGTGGCCTGGGCGGCACGATAAGGGCGATGATGGCCAATTGTCCAGAGTGGGCCGGCAAATATTTTGGTGGCTGTTTTCGCCCTGATTGGGCACATTGCCGGCCAGTTCCGGCGCCAATGCCACCGTTTTTCTGGAATCGACCATGGAATTTACCAGCGGCTTTTTGCTCAGCCTTTCCCTGTGCCTGGACATTGGCGTGGCCAATATCGCGATGATTACCCTGGCCATGCAGCGCGGCTATTTCCAGGGCTTTGCCCTGGGCCTGGGCACGTGCTTCGGCGATTTGATTTATGCCGTGCTGGCCCTGGCCGGCATGAGCGTGTTGCTGCAGTACGAAACGGTGCGCTGGGTGCTGTGGGTCGGTGGTT
This sequence comes from Pseudomonas sp. MF08875, assembly GCF_059862525.1. Classification (NCBI taxonomy): domain Bacteria; kingdom Pseudomonadati; phylum Pseudomonadota; class Gammaproteobacteria; order Pseudomonadales; family Pseudomonadaceae; genus Pseudomonas; species Pseudomonas sp. MF08875. Next base: position 153,967 of record NZ_JCBCUW010000001.1, on the reverse strand, counting down.
CGCTGCTGTTGCTGTACTTCGCGGCGAAGATGATCCATGCCGCCATCCACCACGAAGCGGCACTGGCCCAAACCGCTCAAGTGCCCGCCGGCTCCCATCGCCGCGAGTTCTTTCGCGGCATGTTCCTGGCCATGTCCTCGCCCAGCGCGATCCTCTGGTTCGCCGCCGTGGGTGGCACCCTGATCGCCCGCTCGGGTGGCGGCAGCCTGGCCAGCGCGGGCCTGTTCCTCGGCGGTTTCTTCAGCGCCGGGCTGCTGTGGAGCGCCGGTTTGTGCCTGGCCGCCACCCAAGGCGGCAAGCTGCTGGGGGACAAGCTATTGCGCTACTCCTACCTGGCTTCTGCGGCGATCTTCTGCTACTTCGCGGTGTACGTGATCGTTTCCGGGTACAACGAGTTTGTTGGCCAAACCGCCTCTTTCGAGGCCGCCCAGGGGGTGGGGCACGGTTGAAAACGGACGTGTTGTTGTGCCTGGTCTTTTTGTGGTCTAAATTGAGGCCTTGTTGAGCCCTGGTAGGCCGTGTGCCGAGGACGCATTCCCATGCGAGTTGAAACCATCAGTTTTGTGAAGAAAAACGCTGCCTCTCTGGATTTGTCCGAACCCATGCTGGTGACCCAGAACGGCGTACCGGCCTATGTGATCGAGTCTTACGAGGCGCGCAAGCGCAGGGATGAAGCCATCGCCCTGCTTAAGCTGCTTTCCTTCGCCTCGCGCGACAAAGAGCAAGGCAAGTTGATAAGCGGCGACACTTTGCTCGAACGCCTCGCCCAACGGCGTCAGTTGCTGCAAGAAAATGACGATGCCCAAGACCTATAACGTCCAGTTCGCGACGGCGGCCGAGCATGGCGTGATGTTGTTGGAGTACTACCTCACGCGCCAATGTGGCGCGCAAAAGGCCGCGCAATGGGTGGATGAACTGGTGCGCCAGATTGTCTCCACTCTCGCTACCCAAGCCCATACCTACAGCCTGTGCCAGCAGGCCGTATCCCTGGGGGTCACCCACTTCCACGAATACCTGCCCATGGGCCAGCGTGTGCTGTATGAAATTTATCCCAGTGAAGGCTTGGTGGTCGTGGCGTTGGTGTTGGGGCAACGCCAGAGCGTTGAGCAACAGTTGATCGATTACTGTCTGCTGCTCTGATCTGCAAGGCTCACTAAAGGGTTGCCAGAGGGCAACCCTTTTTCGTGGGGCGCGTCGGCATACACCCACCCCATCCGCCGCTCATAACCGATGCGGCCTTTGTACGCCTCGCCGCTATCGACCCAGCCGTGCTTGCTGTAGAGGGCGATGGCGGCGTTGTTGGTGGCGTCCACCGACAATTCCAGCGCGCGGATCTGGGGCCAGGCCTGGCGTGCGGCGGCAGGCAGGGCGCGCAGGCAGGCGCTGCCATGGCCGCGGCCCTGGGCGCGGCGGTCGACTTGCAGGGCGTGCAGGGTGGCGCTGTGTTCGTCGGCCCAGGCCGGTAAGGCGGGCGGGCGCTTGAGCAGCAGGAACGCCACCGGCACGTCATCGGCCAGCAGGGCGAAGCCCTTGACCCCGGGGCCGGGTTTGGACAGCAGGCTGTGCAGGGCGCCGTGGATGTCGCCGCTGAAGGGGATTTGCTCGGGATGGACCTCAATGGCTTGCACTTGCTGGCGTTGCAGGGCGTCGAGGTGTTCGTAGGGGACGAGTCGGGCAGTCATCGCGAGTCCTTGGGGCGAGTGAGCCGCGAAGTCTAGCGAGTTTCGCGCAGGCGATTATTTTTTTTCAGCGCCTGTCGATTGGCCGCCTACCGCGCGCACTGGCAGGCGTGCATGACGATGTGCCCCGAGCCGAGGACACGGACTGGCCGCAGATTGCCGCGCTGGATGAGGTGCTGCTGCGCAGACAGCCGTCACCGGTGATCGAACTCAACCGCACGGTGGCCGTGGCGCGCTGCGAGGGGCCGGCGGCGGGGCTGGTGTTGGTCGAGGCGATCCTCGCGCAGCGCCAGTTCATCGCGCGCCCACTCGCTCAGTTGTAGTGCGGCTCAGGCCAGCATTTTTTCCAGCAACCAACTGCCCGCCGGGCCTGGTGGGTGCAGGCGCGACCACAGCGCATCGACCGCCACCGGGCGTGGCCAGCCGCGCACGGTGAGCTCCACCAATTCGCCATTGCCCCAGCGCGTCACCAACCAGCGTGGCAGCGGCGCCCAGCCGAACCCGCGTTGGGCCATCTCCAGCAGCATCAGGTAACTGGGCGCCGACCACACGCGGCCCCCGGCGCGGGTTTCATAGGGGTTGACGATGGTGGCCAGGCGCAGCTCGCGGTGCTGGCGCAGGCTGTCCTGGTCGATGTGTGAGGCGCTGGCCAGGGCATGGCGGGGCTGACGAACAGGGCGATTTCGGTGCACTCGTCCACGGTGGCGCTGACCAGGTCGGGCGGGTACGCCGGTTGCAGCTCGGCGAAGGCGATGTGGGCGCGGCCACGTTGCACCAGCGCGATCAAGTCGTCGCATTCGGCGATCAGGCATTCGAGTTCCAGGTCCGGGTAGCGCTGCTCGAAATCAATCAACGAACGCTCGAAGCGGTCGGACTGGTAGGTGTCGGAAATCGCCACCGTGAGCTTGGCCTCCAGCCCCTGGGCCAATTGCCCGGCGCTGATGTGCAGGCGGCTGGTGGCGGCCAGGATGTCCTCGGCTCGTTGCAACAGCACATGGCCGGCGGGAGTCAGGCGCGGCTTGCGGCTGCTGCGGTCGAAGAGCACCAGGTTCAGGTCGATTTCCAGGCTGGCGACGGCGGCGCTGATGGTCGATTGGCTCTTGCCGAGTTTTCGCGCCGCCGCGGAAAACGAGCCTTCGCTGGCGGCCAGGACAAAGGCTTGCAGCACTTCTTGTGAGGCCATGAACTATCGCCTTGATCGATGGTTATTGATTATGAAGTATCGGTATGGGCGTGGATGATCGCAACCACATTCACCTCTGGAGGCCGACCATGAGCCCGCAAAAATCCCTTACCGAACGTTGTCTGCAAGCCTTGGGTTTCGAGCTGCTGGCCTTGGCCCTGTGTACGCCGCTGCTGGCCTGGCTGATGGACAAACCGATGCTCGACATGGGCGTGGCGACCCTGGCCATCAGCGTGCTGGCACTGATCTGGAACGTGATCTTCAACGGTCTATTCGAGCGCGTGCTCAAGCGCTGGAACCTGCGCAAAAGTGCTGGCACCCGGGTGGTGCATGCGCTGCTGTTCGAGGGGGGGCTGGTGGCGGTGGGCGTGCCGCTGATTGCCTGGTGGCTGGACATCAGCCTGCTGCAAGCGTTGATCCTGGATATGGGCGTGTTGTTGTTCTTTCTGCCCTACACCTATGTCTACCACTGGGTGTATGACCTGGTGCGTGAGCGGTTCGTACCCGCCCACACCGCGCAGTAAGTAGCAGGCAAGCGAGCCCGCTTGCTACAGGGGTTACGGTGCCAGCCTCAAAAAAACTGGGTAAACAGCCAATACAAACTCCCCGACAACAGGATCGCGGCCGGCAGGGTCAGTACCCACGCCATCAGTAGGTTGCGGATGGTGCGCATCTGCAGGCCGGCACCGTTGGCGACCATGGTCCCGGCCACGCCCGAGGACAACACGTGGGTGGTGGACACCGGCAAGCCGAACATATCGGCGGCGCCGATGGTCAGCATGGCCACGGTTTCCGCCGAGGCACCCTGTGCGTAGGTGAGGTGGGTCTTGCCGATTTTTTCGCCCACGGTCACCACGATGCGCTTCCAGCCGACCATGGTGCCCAGGCCCAGGGCGATGGCCACGGCGATTTTCACCCACAGCGGAATGAAGCGCGTGGCGTTGTCGATTTGCTGCTTGAACAGTTGCAGCTTGTCCTGGGTGTCGGCATCGAAGTGCCCAACCTGTTTTTTGTCCATCAGGCGAATGGTTTCACTGGCCAGGTACATGTCGTTGCGCACGTTGCCCATGGCCTCGGCCGGGACTTTGGACAGCGAACCATAACCCTTGACCTCGGCGCCGATATTGCCGGTCAGGGCGGCCAGGGCCGGGATCAGTTGCGCGCTGGCCTCCTTGCTGCGCACGTAATCGGACAGCACCTGCCGGGGGTCGGCGGGTGCGGCTTGCGGGGTATGGCGGCTCAAGGCCTGTTGGGTCACTTCGGCCACGGCGGCGAACTGCAACGCCTGGTCGGCGGGCATGGTGCGGTTCAGCGCATAGGCCATGGGCAAGGTGCCCACCAGGATCAACATGATGAGGCCCATGCCTTTTTGCCCGTCGTTGGAGCCGTGGGCGAAGGACACGCCGGTGCAGGTCAGGATCAGCATGGTGCGAATCCACCAGGGCGGTGGTGTGTTGCCCTTGGGCGCCTTGTACAACGCGCGGTTCTTCACGAACGCGCGCAGGGCCAACAGCAGCAGCGCGGCAAAGGCAAAGCCGATCAACGGCGAGAGCAACAAGGCATAGCCAACCTTGGTCGCTTGCGCCCAATCCACGCCGCTGGTGCCGTCGCGCCCGTGCATCAGGGCGTTGGCGATGCCGACGCCGATGATCGAGCCGATCAGGGTGTGGGACGACGACGCCGGCAAGCCCAGCCACCAGGTGCCCAGGTTCCACAGGATGGCGGCAATCAGCAGGGCGAAGATCATGGCAAAGCCTGATGAGGAGCCTACTTGCAGGATCAACTCCACCGGTAGCAGGGCGATGATGCCGAACGCCACCGCGCCGCTGGACAACAGCACCCCGAGGAAATTGAAAAAACCGGACCACACCACCGCCACTTGCGGCGGCAGGGAATGGGTGTAGATCACCGTGGCCACCGCGTTGGCGGTGTCGTGGAAGCCATTGACGAACTCAAAGCCCAGGGCGATCAGCAGCGCCACCCCCAGCAGCAGGAAGGGCGTCCAGGTGGTGACGGGGGTGTCCAGTTGATTGACGTCGTGCATCAGGCTGTAGGCGGTGAACAGCAACCCCAGGGCCAGTACGGCGCAAAAGACGACGACGGTCAGTGCGCTGGTTTTTTTCTCCAGTTGCGGTCGGGCGTCCTCGGTGCGGGCGGCTGAGGCGGCGGTGAGGGAGGGGGTGGCCATGGTGGTCAAGCCTGTGGCGAAAAGGAATGCCCGCCATGATCGTTGCCAATTGTTACGGCTGCTCTGCGTCAGGTCAGTGTTTTGCCGATTGGTAGCGCCATCGATCGGATTGGCAGCGCTCTACACCGCACGTTTGTCGCCCTCAAGAAAGCGCGTCGCGTGCCGATCATTGTTCTGCCAGCGGTTTGTTTTGGCTTCACGCTGGGCCTTGACAGGGACGTCGAAGCGTCATTCCTGCCGCTCGCGCGGCCTGCTTCATCCCTGTCATGAGAGTCATGCGATGTCTGTGCACAAATCCCTGAGGGCGCAAATCCTCGTGCTGCTGAGCTCCAGCCTGTTGGCCATGCTGCTGATCGCCCTGGCCTGTTTCCACTTTCTGTCCAATGGTGTGCAGAGCTACCGCCAGTTGATCGAGGGGCCGCTGCACACCTCGCAACTGATCGACGAAGCCAACCTGCAATTCAAGATTCAGGTCCAGGAATGGAAAAACGTACTGCTGCGCGGCAAGCAGCCAGCGGACCTGGACAAGTACTGGAAGCAGTTCGAGGATCGCCAGGGCGATGTGCAGAACATCCTCGCGCAATTGATCCGCGAGCCCGCCACCGACGCCCTGCTCAAGACCCGCCTCGAACACCTGCGCGAAGAGCATCGCCTGCTGGGCGAGGCCTACCGCAAGGGCCGCGATGCCTATGTGGCGGCCGGTGGCGACCCGGTGGCCGGGGACCTCGCGGTCAAGGGTGTGGACCGCGCCACCAGCGAGCAGATGAGCGCGTTGGTCAGCCAATTGCGCCAGCAGGGCGGGGCACAGTCGTTGCTTATCAGCACCGCGGCCGATCGCACCGTGTGGCTGGGGCTGGCGGTGATGCTGGTGTCGGGCCTGCTGATCGGTGTGTTCAGCCTGTGGTTGGTCAACCGCAACCTGGTGCAGCCGATCCGCCAATTGATCGAATACGTTGCCCAACTCAGCCAGGGGCGCTTTGCCGAGCGTGTGGCGAGCGACCGCCAGGACGAACTGGGTCGCCTCGCGGTGGCCGCCAATACCCTGCGTGATTTCCTCGCGCAAACCTTTGCCAGCTTGCAGCGCAATGCTGTGGACCTGGACGGCGCCAGCGGCGAGCTCAACGCCATCGCCGGGCAAATGGCCCAAGGCACCCAGGAGCAATTCGACCGCACCGACCAGGTGGCCACGGCCATGACCGAAATGTCCGCCACCGCCCAGGAAGTGGCGCGCCACGCGGTGGATGCCGCCCACGCCGCGGATGACGCCGACCACTCGGCCCAGCAGGGCGAGCAGGTGATGCAGCAGACCATCGCCACCATCACTCAGATGCGCGGTGAAATCGTCAACACCGCTACGGTGATCCGCCAACTGGAAAGCGACAGCGGGCGCATCGGCAAGGTGCTGGAAGTGATCCGCGCGATTGCCGAGCAAACCAACCTGCTGGCCCTCAATGCCGCCATCGAAGCCGCCCGCGCGGGCGAGGCCGGGCGCGGTTTTGCGGTGGTCGCCGACGAAGTGCGCAGCCTGGCGCAGCGCACGGCGGCGTCGATCGTGGAAATCAACCAAATCATCCAAACCGTGCAGAGCGGCGCGGTGGATGCGGCCCACGCCATTGAAAGCGGACAGTCGCGCAGCGAAGAAAGCGTCGCCCAAGTGACCCAGGCCGGGGTCATGCTCGAGCGCATCACCACGGCGGTAGAGGCGATCCGCGACATGAACCGCCAAATCGCCACCGCCGCCGAGGAACAGACCTCGGTGGCCGAGGACATCTCGCGCAACCTCAGCCAAATCACTGCCATCGCCAGCACCAACCAGGACAACGTGCAACGCACCGAAGCGGCCAGCCGCAACCTGCATGGGTTGTCCGGGCAGCTCAACGAACTGACCTCGCGCTTGAGTGCGTGATGGGTTGGTAGGGGCAGCAACTGTGTAGGCAGGCCCCGTGTGGGAGAGGGCCGGGCGGCGCTGCGCCTGCCCGCGATGGCTGCGTGCAAGCGGCCACACAAAAACGCCCCACGGCTTGAAGGCCGTGGGGCGTTTTGTGGCTGGGGATCAGTGGTCTTGTTGGTGGCGGATGACTTCGCCGGTTTTGGCGTTCAATTCCACATCCCATTTCTTACCATCGGCGGCCAGAACTTCCACTTCGTAGACGTAGGTGCCGTCTTTGCGCTGGTCCAGTTCGGTGTCAACGATCTGCCCAGCCTGTTTGGCCAGGGCTTTCTGGTTGAGTTGCTCCATGTCTTGGATGGTGTTGTTTTTGAGCAGGCCAGGAATTTGGTCAGGACGGACATCGGCTTGGGCCAGGCCAGCGGTCAGGGTCAGGGCGGTGGCGGCGAACAGAGCGGTCAACATTTTCATGGGGGCTTTCCTTGGGTTGATTCGTTTAAGTGGCCTCAGGTTAACGGCTCGAACTTAACTCAGCCTTAATTTCGTTTCCGCGTATTGCGCCGTTTGTTCAATCGCGCCGTTTTACCCCCTGGCATCGTAGGGCCTCGATCAATGGAGACTCTTATGAAACGTCTGTTTTGCGGGCTGTATGCCCCTGTGTTCGCGGTGGGTTTTATCGGTATGGCGTTGTGGCTGGCGGTGCAGCCAGGGTGGGCGTTGGTGTGGCTGGTGCCGCTTTTCGCGCTGGCCGTGGCGGTGTCGTTTGCCGCCGAGGCGTGGGCGCCCTACGAGCCCTGCTGGAATCAGGCCCAGGGTGATCGGCGCCGCGATGCGCTGCATGCGCTGGTCAACGAGGCCCTCAATGCCCTCGGCCTGCTGGCATTGCCGGCACTGGTGGCGCTACTGGCCATTGACGGCGTATGGCCCCACGGCTGGGCCTTGGGCTGGCAGTTGTTGTTGGCGATTGTGGTGGCCGATTGCGGCATCACCCTGGCCCATTACGCCAGCCATCGGAGTGCGTGGCTGTGGCGTTTGCACGCGGTGCATCACAGCGTGCAGCGCCTCTACGGCTTCAACGGGTTGATGAAGCACCCGCTGCACCAAGCCGTGGAGGCCAGCGCCGGGTTGTTGCCGTTGCTGGTGCTGGGGATTCCGTTGCCGGTGGCGACCTTGCTGGCGTTCGCCATTGCCATCCAGTTGCTGTTGCAGCATTCCAACGTCGATATGCGCCTGGGGCCGCTGCGCTGGGTGTTTGCCTGGGCGCCGGTGCATCGCTTCCACCACATGAAGTACGGTCGCGCCGGGGATGTGAATTTCGGCCTGTTCTTCAACCTCTGGGACTGGCTGCTGGGGACGGTGTTCTACACCCGCGATTACGCGATCAAACAGGGCGACCTGGGCATCGGCAGCCGCCCGGACTTCCCCGACGATTACCTGGGCCAGTTACTCGACCCGCTCAACCCCGGCCCCAGCGGCAAGGAGCCTGCCGTGCCTGCCGCGTTGCGCCACTGATTCAAGCCAATAGGCGCAATTCTATGCCGTGCAGCGCCTGGCCTGCGGTGACGCCAAACAGGCGTTTCATGGTGCGCGAGAAGTGCGCCGAATCGGCAAACCCGGCGCCGTGGGCGGCCTGGGTGATGTTGCGCCCGCCCAGGATCAGGGCCAGCGCCAGGCGCAGGCGCCGCCACAACACCAGGCGCCGCACCGGTAGGCCGACATGGCTGGCGAACAGCCGTTCCAATTGGCTCAGGGAGACGTGGGCCTCCCGCGCCAGCGCCGTGGCCGAGACCTTGGCGCTGAGCAGTTGGTCCAGCGCCTCCAAGGCCCTTTCGATGCGCGGGTCTTGCAGGGGCGTGCGCGGGCAGCTGTCGAGGGCGGCGATCAGGCTGTCTTGCTCAAGGGCCACGCCTTGTAGTGCTTGTTGCAGCACCTGAGCGTCGATCAACAAGGGCTCGGCATAGACCGCGAACACCATGCCGGGCGCGTCGAGGATGGCGTGTTCGCGCAGGGCCTCGATAAACACGCGATGGCCGCTATGCTCGACGCCGTCGAGGCTGACAGTGACCGGCCCTTGCGGCGCGAGGAGCAGTTGGTGCGCGTAGTGGGCATGGGGCGCGGTGTGCCCCACGCCGCCGCGGATCAAGCCGTAATCGTGGCCCAGCCACAACTGGCCGCGCCATTGGGTGCGCGGCGTTGGTTCGCCGGCTTCAGTAGCCATGGCGCTCAAGTAACTTGGTAGCGCTGGCGGGCGCGGGGCGTTGCAGGTACTCCAGCAGTGCGTCGGGGCGGTTGGTGAAGAGGCCATCGACGCCGGCGCCCAGTACGTGCTTGAAGTCCACGGCGGCGTCAACGGTGTAGGCATGCACCAGCAGGCCCTGGTCGTGGCTGTACTGGTTCATCCACGGCTGCACCAGGTCGGCGTAGCTCTGCGCGCCGCCGCCGGTGAGGGCCGCCGAAGGTCCGGTGCCGATGGCGCCCAGAGCCTTGGCATCGTCCACCCAGCGTTGGAATTCGGCTGTGCTGTGGGGTTGCTGTTGGGCGTAGAACGCGGCTTTGTCGGTGAGGCCGCTGGCGGCGAAGGTCTGCTCGGACTTGGCCTTGATGTACCCGTCGCCGACCCACAGCAGCAGGATTTTCGGCACCTGGGGCATTTCCTTGTGCAGCAGGGCCAGGCTGTTCTTGTCGAAGGTTTGCAGTACGACGCGGCCCTTGCCCTGGCCGACAGCCCCTTCGCCTTTGGCCTGTGTCGAGCCGCCGGGGCTGAGCCAGCCGCGTGCTTGCAGCGTGTTCTTGAGGTCGCGTTCCAACCCAGGAAATTGAGCGGGTTCCTTGGTTTCGATGTACAGGCCGGGTGTGTGTGCCGGGTTGCCCTGAGCGATGTCGATGATTTCATCCAGGGTCAGGATTGGCAGGCCGACGAAGGCCGGCCGGGCGCGCTGCGGGTAGGCGGTGTTGAACCAACTGCCGGCGTCCAGGGTTTTCAGTTCGGCCAGGGTGAAGGCGTTGGCGGGGCTGTCCTTGCGCTCGGGGAATTTTGTCGCGACGTCGGTGGTGCGTTGCAGGTTGTCGTCGTGCAGGGCAAACAGCACGCCGTCGTTGCTGCGTTGCAGGTCCAGTTCCAGGTAATCGGCGCCCAGGTCCCGGGCCAGCAGGTAGGCGGCTGCGGTGGATTCGGGTGCATCGAAGGACGCCCCGCGGTGGGCGATGACTGCCGGGTGCGGTATCCCGGCAGCGCTGGCCAGAGCGGCGGGGGCGGATGTGGCGTGGGCCGGATGGGATAGGCCCAGAAGCAGGGGCAGCAGCAGGGTGTTTTTGCGCAAGGTCACGGGCATGGTCGAGGTCCTCTCGTGAAGAACGATGGCAAAGGGCTTGGTGGGGCGCCTGGGGCAGGTTTTGCGTGGGAGCTGGCAAGCTGCTTCCACAGGAGGACACCTTTACTGCCCGGCACCTGGCCAAGGTCTCTCTTTTAACAACTGAGGCGCCAGGCTGCTATCGCGATACCGACATAAAGCGGCCCTTGTGGTTTTTTCAGCGCCTTTGTGGCGCGCTTTGCAGTAATCTTCGCCCACCAGTTTCCCCGTCAGAGGGAAACCCAAGCCCTGCCCTGCGTGTAAACCATCGATCACCTGTCCTGCGGGACCCGTAGTGAGGTTTACCATGCGTATCACTTCCGAACTTATCTGCCAGGCCGCCGACCAGCTCAACGGTTTTGTCGGCCTGAATCGCAAGACTGGGCGCTACATCGTGCGCTTTAGCGAAGATTCCTTCGGCATGGACGTCGCCGACGACGCCATCATCCCCGCCAGCGAGTTCGTCTGGGAGGTACTGGAGGGCCAGACCATGACCCTCAAGCGCGAGCAGATTCAACTGTTGCTGGACCAGAACATCGACGATCGCATCAACATCACCGAGCCTTTGCGCGTGTACATGCGCCGCCAGGACGTCCCGCAAATCACGGCGTTGCGCAGCCTGGTGCAACCGAGCCTGGGCTGACGGGCGGGGCGGGGTGGGCGGCAATGTCGATGCGGTTGCGGCCCCCTCTCTTGGCGGCGTACAGCGCCTTGTCCGCGGCATCGAGCCAGGTCGCTGCATCGCGAAAGCCAGGGGTGTAAGCGGCCAGGCCGATGCTCAGGCTGACGCGTAAGTCGGGCATCGCGGCATTGCGGTAGTGGCTGAGTACCTCGCGCAGGCGCTCCATGACCTCGGCAGCCGCTGCGTCAGTGGTGTCGGGCAGGATCACGCAGAACTCGTCACCCCCGTAACGCCCGCTCAGGTCATGCTCGCGCAGGTTGAGCTTGAGTTCGGCGCTCAATTGGCGCAGTACGCTATCGCCGACGATATGGCCGTGGTGGTCATTGATCGCCTTGAAGTGATCGATGTCGATCAGAGCGACGGTGGCGTGACAGCCTTGCTGCTGGCACTGGTGGAACTTGAGGTGCAAGAGGTCTTTCCAGGAACCGTGGTTGAGCAGGCCGGTCAGGCTGTCGGTACGGCTCAGGGCGCTGAGGGCGCGCTTGTGCTCCGACAGCTTGATCGCTAGGCGATAGCAGACCATGCCCAGGGCGATGGGGTAGAGGGTCAGCATCGGGATGCAGGCATAGACCTGTGCGGAACTGGCTTGCGTGGTGAACCCCAAGCCCAGTAGCCCCCAGGCCACCAGTATCCCCACCACCTGGGCCGCAGTGCCCCGCACGAGCAGGCGCAGGCCTCCTGCGGCAACGTTGTTCATGGTCATCATCGACAGGATGGTGATGCTGGGCAGCGGGTTGAACTGCATGGCCGCCACCCAGAAACCGCCGCTCAGGGAGTCGTAGAGCAGGTTGCGGCGTTCGGCCTGGTAGGGAAAGTGCGAGCGTGCCGACAACTGGTACGCCAGGTGCGGCCAAGCAAACCCCTGGAACAACAACAGCGCCCAGACCCACGCAGGCACCTGCAACGGGTAGAGCGCGGCGCCGACACTGAGGCTGCCGATGCCTAGGCCTACCGTCCTGGGCATGTAGATGCGCCGGGCAAATGACAGCCCCTTGCCTCGTTGTTTTTCCATAGGTCTTTGCACCAAAGCGTTTTCTGCACAGGTTGGAGTGTTGTGGGGCGGCTCGCCGTTTATCGGATAAAACGGGCGAGCATTGTCATTTATTCCAACCTGAATAATCAGTGTCCTTCCAAGCCATTTAGTGGCGATATGCCGCTAGGTAGAGGGGCACACGCTGGCAGAGCAAGCACCGGCGGCGCGGGGTCACTCGATCAAGGCGTAGTCGGGGCGCCCGATGGGGTTGGGCGTGGAGCCTTGGATGTTCATGCCCCGGCCCGGAGCGAACCCGGGAAAGAACACCAGGCCTTCGGTTTCAAGGCAAAAGGCCAGGGCCAGGCGGGTGACATCCAGCACCTGGCCCTGGGCCTCATAGCGGTTGATGGCGGCGACTGAAACCCCCGAGCGTTGCGATAACTGCTCCGGGCTCCAGCCCAGCAGTTCCCGCGCTTGCACACAGTGGAGTGGGGTGAACTGGTAAAGGGCCATGCGTTCAAGGGTGGTTTTCATTGCGAGAGAGGCCATGGTTTTCTCCGGATGGCGAGCGAGACGATACCAAAAAACAACTGTGTTTTTGTACAGTTGTTTCGCCAGCGGATCAAACGGATTTTTTGATGCGTATCGGCCCTGCCCTCAGGACCGCTCCAGGCCGGGCACCTCGCGGATAATCAAATGGTCCAGGTTGTCGATGTCGGCGCTGAACACGGCGAAGGTTTGTTGCGGGTTCTTTTTGCTGGGCACTTGCTTGAGTTGCGGAGTGACCCCGTAGAAGAAGCAATACAGTTCGCGCTGGCTGTCGATGGCGTACTTGATCTCTTCGAGGAACGCTTTGCGTTTGCGGTAACCCTCGATCAGCCGTTTGCTCAGGTAGATGTTCACCGAGTGGGGCTTCTTGTCGGCCCAGACCTTTTTTTCAAAGTCGATGCGAAAACTGCTGGTGTAGTCCTTGATCTCTTTGATCCGGCCCCAGTAGATCAAGCCCTTATTGTCTTGCAGGTATTCGACCTTCTTGAAGAATGTCCAATAAGTGGCCGTTTGCTCACCGATCTTCAAGGGCATGCGCTTGAGTAAATCCTTGTCGCCGATGTTCGACACAAAGCATTCCACCGGGTGGGCAAACACGCTGGTTTTATCAGGCGCGGGGCTGCGTTCCTGCGGCTCGGCAGGCCGCGGTGGTGGTGGGAGTGCGGCGGGCGGATTGGCCGGCGTGGGTGGGAGCGAATACTGGCGCCGGGTCAGCAGCAGCTCTGAGGGGAAATGCTCCTCGCGGTTTTCTTCCTCTGCTGCGCTGTTTTTGCGCTGGCCGTAGGGGCAGCCTTCGCGGTGCAGGGTGGCGGGCAGGTTCTTGAAGTGGGGTGTGCGCACATAGTTGACGTTGCGCGCGTTGAAGGTGCCGAGCACGTTGCTTTGGGGGAACGCGGCGCGGCAGGCATCGTCCGGGCACAGGAAGTGTTCGTGGGTGGAGTCGAAAGCCAGGGTTTCGTCGAAATTCAGCTCCCGCACGTCGTAGATCGACAACTTGTCCGCCAGGCTCAGGCAATACGCTTTATCGAATTTCATGGGCGCGGGGTCCTGTGGGGGGAATGAGGTGGGCGCTATAGTCGCCGGCCATTGGCGGCGGTGCAACTCCACAAGTTGCCTGGATAACAGCTACAGGTTTTGCCCAGGTATAAAAAAAGCCCCGCACGAGTGCGAGGCTTTTATACAACTTGCGTTACCGGCTTAGTTGGCCCGGTAGTGCCTGGTGAGTTGTGAAATCAATCCCAACTCAGTGCGCCGCCTGTTTGATACTCGGTTACCCGCGTCTCGAAGAAGTTCTTCTCTTTCTTCAAGTCCATGATTTCGCTCATCCATGGGAACGGGTTGGTGGTGTTTGGATATTCTTCTTTCAAACCGATCTGCGACAGGCGACGGTTGGCGATGAACTTGAGGTAGTCCTCCATCATGGCCGCGTTCATGCCCAGCACGCCGCGTGGCATGGTGTCGCGAGCGTATTCGATTTCCAGTTGGGTGCCTTGCAGGATCATCTGCGTGGCCTCTTCTTTCATCTCGGCATCCCACAGCTGTGGGTTTTCCAGCTTGATCTGGTTGATGACGTCGATGCCGAAGTTCAGGTGCATGGACTCGTCGCGCAGGATGTACTGGAACTGCTCGGCGACGCCGGTCATTTTGTTGCGACGGCCCATGGACAGGATCTGGGTAAAGCCGCAGTAGAAGAAGATGCCTTCCAGGACGCAGTAGTAGGCGACCAGGTTGCGCAGCAGCTCCTTGTCGGTATCGACAGTGCCGGTTTCGAACTTCGGATCGGAGATCGAACGGGTGTATTTGAGGCCCCAGGCAGCCTTCTTCGCCACCGATGGGATCTCGTGGTACATGTTGAAGATCTCGCCTTCATCCATGGCCAGCGATTCGATGCAGTACTGGTAGGCGTGGGTGTGGATCGCCTCTTCGAAGGCCTGGCGCAGGATGTACTGGCGGCATTCGGGGTTGGTGATGAGGCGGTACACGGCCAGTACCAGGTTGTTGGCAACCAGGGAGTCGGCGGTGGAGAAGAAGCCCAGGTTGCGCATCACGATGCGGCGCTCGTCGTCGGTCAGGCCTTCGGGGTCTTTCCAGAGGGCGATGTCGGCGGTCATGTTGACTTCTTGCGGCATCCAGTGGTTCGCGCAGCCGTCCAGGTACTTCTGCCAGGCCCAATCGTATTTGAAGGGCACCAGTTGGTTGAGGTCGGCGCGGCAGTTAATCATGCGTTTTTCGTCGACGGCCACGCGGGCGGAAGCGCCTTCGAGTTCAGCCAGGCCTTCGGCGATGTCGAGGTTGTCCAGGGCGGTTTTGGCACGGATGATCGCAGCGGAGTCGTTGGCGGTCACGGCACGGGCCTGGAGGGCTGCGGCACCGCCGGCGCTGTCGAGGCGGTCCATGGTGGCTTCGGCGGCGTGGCCGGCGTTGGCGCCCTTGGCGACTACTTCGCCGTCTTCTTTGTCAAATTCGTCCCAGCTCAGCATGACGTGTCGTCTCCTGCGTGAGGGCCAGATGCCCGTGTGAAAACTGTTGAGGTTGGTTTTTCACACGGCCTAACGGGCCGCGTTGGATCTTAAGGAATCGTTTTTTGCATCAGCTAACGCAGGCAAGAAAACAAGATGTTGTACGGGTATTCCGGGGCCTTGATGGGCGCAGGTGACAAAGGTCGCTTCTGCGTTGGCGCCGGACGCCTGTAAGGGAATATTGCAGGCCCGATTTAGGCCGCATTATAGGGACTTTTTCGTCGCTGTGCTGCGGCGAAATCACTCAGGCAGACCTCGGCGGACGGCGTTTTCCCGCGGGGGCAAGGGTTTATGGGGCTTTGCCCGCTGAAGTTTTTTTTTACGGGTTTTTCAAGCCGGCTGGGTGCCGATGGCGGGGCGGTTGTGCGGCAAAACGCGGGAAGTCAGGTAGGACGTGACTTACAGAGCGACGAGGGGGATTTGGCGGGCCAATTGTGTTCAGTTTTTGGATGAAATTGTGCGAGGTGTTTTTTGTGCAAAAAACAACCAAAAAACCGGTTTTTCACTACATCTTGTGTTTTTTGGCGCCTGGGTGCGGTTTGAAACACAACTGAGCCCGACCGAAATCGGGCTGTCAGGTTGCGGTCGGTCATCCCTGTACGGGGGTGATGGCCGCAGTGGCAGGCAAAGGTGGCGATAAGGGGCGCCATGCCTGACGGGAACCGTTAACCGTTAGAGCAACCGTTGCCCATGACGCTGTATTGCAGGATGTGCCGCTGGCCTTTGGAATCTTCATATTCCATGCGGGCCGGTACAACTTCGCAGACATTCGGTATTTCACTCATTGAAAGAACTTTGGCGATATCCAGATGGGTGGAGTAAGTGTATTCCACTACTGGAACTTCCTGGCTGCCAACTTGCGTTGGTGTCTCGTCAGCCATGGCGGTAGCGCAAAGACTGCTGAGGGCCAGAACTAATAACGCTTTCATTTCAGGTTTACCTTTCTTGGGTCGAGTGGGGTCACGCAACCTTTTGCGGGTTGCGTGTGGAACTTAAGTAAAAAGTATTTGGATTAACTGCCTTCGTGGGGGCTGCAACTGGGTTAATCACGTTGCCGGGTTGGCGAGGCTGATTTTAGGCGTGCGCCTGGCATTCATATAGCCGTGCTTTTGATAAAGACTTTTGACAGATTTTGTAACAATCCCCGGAAAAACCGCCCAGCGGGCGCATGCTGCGGTAAATCCAAGCTAAATACAGGGGGCCAGAAGCCGCGGGCTTGAGCCTCTGGCGGCTTGTTAGAGCGTTTTGTAGGGGTTTGTTACTACCATCGTCGAATGGTTCTATAGGGCTGGGCCGGCTAAAACAGGGTCATACAAAAACAACTATGTCACCGAGGTAAGAAAGATGAGTGCGGCTTCCCTGTATCCCGTTCGTCCCGAGGTTGCGGCCAATACGCTGACTGATGAGGCGACCTACAAGGCCATGTACCAGCAGTCGGTGGTCAACCCGGACGGCTTCTGGCGCGAGCAGGCCAAGCGCCTCGACTGGATCAAACCTTTCACCACGGTGAAACAGACTTCCTTCGATGACCACCACGTGGACATCAAATGGTTTGCCGACGGCACCCTGAACGTTTCCTACAACTGCCTGGACCGCCACCTCGCCGAACGCGGCGATCAGTTGGCGATCATCTGGGAGGGCGATGACCCTTCCGAACACCGCGAAATCACCTACCGCGAACTGCACGAAGAAGTCTGCAAGTTCGCCAACGCCCTGCGTGGCCAGGACGTGCACCGCGGCGACGTGGTGACCATCTATATGCCGATGATTCCCGAAGCCGTGGTCGCCATGCTGGCCTGCGCGCGTATCGGTGCGATCCACTCGGTGGTGTTCGGTGGCTTCTCGCCCGAAGCCCTGGCCGGGCGGATCATCGACTGCAAATCCAAAGTGGTGATTACCGCCGACGAAGGCATCCGTGCCGGCAAGAAGATCCCGCTCAAGAGCAACGTCGATGACGCGCTGACCAACCCGGAAACCAGCAGCATCCAGAAAGTCATCGTGTGCAAGCGCACCGCCGGTGACATCAAGTGGAACCAGCATCGCGACATCTGGTACGAAGACCTGATGAAAGTGGCGGGCAGCGTGTGCGCGCCGAAGGAAATGGGCGCTGAAGAGGCGCTGTTCATCCTTTACACCTCCGGTTCCACCGGTAAGCCCAAGGGCGTGCAGCACACCACCGCCGGCTACCTGCTTTACGCGGCCCTGACCCACGAGCGCGTGTTCGACTACCGCGCCGGCGAGGTCTACTGGTGCACCGCCGACGTCGGTTGGGTCACTGGCCACACCTACATCGTCTACGGCCCGTTGGCCAACGGCGCGACCACCGTGCTGTTCGAGGGCGTGCCGAACTACCCGGATATCACTCGCGTCGGCAAGATTGTCGATAAACATAAAGTCAACGTGCTCTACACCGCGCCGACCGCAATCCGCGCCATGATGGCCTCCGGCCAAGCGGCAATCGAAGGTGTCGATGGCAGCAGCCTGCGCCTACTGGGTTCGGTGGGCGAGCCGATCAACCCGGAAGCCTGGGACTGGTACTACAAGAACGTCGGCCAGTCGCGCTGCCCGATTGTCGATACCTGGTGGCAGACCGAGACTGGCGCCACCCTGATGAGCCCGCTGCCGGGTGCCCATGCCCTCAAGCCAGGTTCTGCGGCCCGTCCGTTCTTCGGCGTGGTGCCGGCGCTGGTGGATAACCTGGGCAACATCATCGAGGGCGCCGCCGAGGGCAACCTGGTGATCCTCGATTCGTGGCCAGGCCAGGCACGGACCCTGTACCGCGACCATGACCGTTTCGTTGACACCTACTTCAAGACCTTCCGTGGCATGTATTTCACCGGCGACGGTGCCCGTCGCGACGAAGATGGCTACTACTGGATCACCGGTCGCGTGGATGACGTGCTTAACGTATCCGGCCACCGCATGGGTACCGCGGAGATCGAGAGTGCGATGGTTGCGCACCCGAAAGTCGCCGAAGCCGCCGTGGTGGGTGTACCGCACGACATCAAGGGGCAGGGCATTTACGTCTACGTCACCCTCAATGGTGGCGAAGAGCCGAGCGAAGCGCTGCGCCTGGAATTGAAAAACTGGGTGCGTAAGGAAATCGGCCCGATTGCCTCACCGGACGTGATCCAGTGGGCGCCCGGCCTGCCGAAAACCCGTTCGGGGAAAATCATGCGGCGCATCCTGCGCAAGATTGCCACCGCCGAGTACGACGGCCTGGGGGATATCTCCACCCTGGCTGACCCGGGCGTGGTGCAACACCTGATCGACACCCACAAGACCATGAACGTCGCATAAGCGCGCCACGGTCACCCGAGCCCCTCCCGGTTTAGCCCCGGGCGGGGCTTTTTTGTGGATGCGTTTTTTGGTTTTGCGTGACGACTCTTACGTTTGGTGTAGGGCTTCTTGGTGCTATAGCCAATAAATATCTGTTTTATGGGTAGGATGATTCCTATCGTTACCGCTGAAGTCGGATGTGTAACCCTGCGCCCAAATACGGGGCGAACTGACACATCTTGCACCGAAAAAGCCCGATTCCGGCGGGCCGGGAAATAAGATGAAACGCTGCGCTTGCCGGAATAGAAGGGTTTGCGAATAATAGGCCCGCTATTTGCAGCATAGATCGGTTCAATATCTTTTGCTCTTGCACAAAACAAAAGAGCTGTCAATGAGCTTGGCCAGTTTTCTCGGTGCTTCTGTAAATTGTTGTCGCATTGAAGAAATATCGGCTGAGTACCTGTCGTTAGAATGCCGATCACTCGCTCGCCGTTGCTTGGGTTTAATGTGACTCAAGCGTCCTACGCCGCAGCAGCGCTTTTCAGGTTCCACCCATTCGCATATTTGGGCTATCGCTCACTTTGCCGTTTTCGCCCTTTACCGATGGAGTCCTAAGATGAAGAAACTCGTGCTTCTTGGCGCACTGGCACTGTCCGTGCTGTCCGTGCTGTCCCTGCCGACTTTTGCCGATGAAAAGCCTGTGAAAATCGGCATCGAAGCGGCTTACCCGCCGTTCGCCTCCAAAGCGCCGGATGGCAGCATCGTCGGTTTCGACTACGACATCGGCAATGCGCTGTGCGAAGAAATGAAGGTCAAGTGCGTCTGGGTCGAGCAGGAATTCGACGGCCTGATCCCCGCCCTCAAGGTGCGCAAGATCGACGCCATCCTGTCGTCCATGTCCATCACTGACGACCGCAAGAAATCCGTGGACTTCACCGGCAAGTACTACAACACCCCGGCGCGTCTGGTGATGAAGGAAGGCGCTGAGCTCAGCGACGCCTTGACTGAACTGAGCGGCAAGAAGATCGGCGTGCAGCGCGGTTCGATCCACGACCGTTTCGCCAAGGAAGTGCTGGCCCCTAAAGGCGCCACCATCGTTCCCTACGGCACCCAGAACGAAATCTACCTGGACGTGGCCGCCGGCCGCCTCGACGGCACCGTGGCCGACGCCACCTTGCTCAGCGACGGCTTCCTGAAAACCGACGCTGGCAAGGGCTTCGCCTTCGTGGGCCCGGCCTTCACCGACGCCAAGTACTTCGGCGACGGCATTGGCATCGCGGTCCGCAAGGGTGACGCACTGAAAGACAAGATCAGCGCCGCCATCCTGGCCATTCGCGAGAACGGCAAATACAAGCAAGTCCAGGACAAGTACTTCGATTTCGACATTTACGGCAAGTAAACCGTCGCAGCGACAAGTCCTAAATGGCGCAAGCAACAGGATTTCTGAGGTTTGCGCCATTTTTTCATCCCAACTTCCGAGGACCTGAATCATGTTGAAAGGCTACGGGGCTGTCATCCTCGATGGCGCATGGTTGACGCTTCAGCTCGCCTTGTCATCCATGGTTCTGGCCATTGTTCTGGGGCTGATCGGGGTCTCGCTACGCCTGTCGCCCGTGCGCTGGCTGGCCTGGCTGGGCGACCTGTATTCCACCGTGATCCGCGGCATTCCCGACCTGGTACTGATCCTGCTGATCTTCTACGGCGGCCAGGACCTGCTCAACCGCGTGGCGCCGCTGCTGGGTTTTGACGACTACATCGACCTCAATCCGTTGGCCGCCGGTATCGGCACCCTGGGTTTCATCTTTGGTGCGTACCTGTCGGAAACCTTTCGTGGTGCCTTTATGGCGATCCCCAAGGGGCAGGCCGAAGCGGGCCTGGCGTACGGTATGAGCAGCCTGCAGGTGTTTTTCCGGGTCATGGTGCCGCAGATGATTCGCCTGGCGATCCCCGGTTTCACCAACAACTGGCTGGTGCTGACCAAGGCCACCGCGCTGATTTCCGTGGTGGGCCTGCAAGACATGATGTTCAAGGCCAAGCAGGCGGCAGATGCCACCCGCGAGCCGTTCACCTTCTTCCTTGCAGTGGCGGCCATGTACCTGGTGATTACCAGTGTCTCGCTGCTGGCATTGCGTCACCTTGAGAAGCGCTACTCGGTAGGCGTAAGGGCGGCTGATCTATGATCTTCGACTACAACGTCATCTGGGAGGCACTGCCGCTGTACCTGGGCGGGCTGCTGACCACCTTGAAACTGCTGGGCATTTCGCTGTTCTTCGGCTTGCTGGCCGCCTTGCCCCTGGGCTTGATGCGCGTCTCCAAGCAGCCGGTGGTGAACATGACGGCGTGGCTCTTCACCTACGTGATCCGCGGCACGCCGATGTTGGTGCAGCTGTTCCTGATCTACTACGGCCTGGCCCAGTTCGAGGCGGTGCGCGAGAGTTTCCTCTGGCCCTGGCTGTCGAGCGCGACCTTCTGTGCGTGCCTGGCCTTCGCCATCAACACCAGCGCCTACACCGCCGAAATCATCGCCGGCAGCCTGCGGGCCACGCCCAATGGCGAGATCGAAGCGGCCAAGGCCATGGGCATGTCGCGCTACAAGCTGTACCGCCGCATCCTGCTGCCGTCGGCCCTGCGCCGGGCACTGCCGCAGTACAGCAACGAAGTCATCATGATGCTGCAGACCACCAGCCTGGCCTCCATCGTGACCCTGATTGACATCACCGGTGCGGCGCGTACGGTCAACGCCCAGTATTACCTGCCGTTCGAGGCCTACATCACCGCTGGCGTGTTCTACCTGTGCCTGACCTTCATCCTGGTGCGCCTGTTCAAACTGGCCGAGCACCGCTGGCTGGGCTACATGGCCCCACGTAAGGCCTGACCATGGAACGTATCGATCATCCATTGCCCTGGAGCCACTTGGGCAGCGAGCGCAGCCTGTCGGTGTTCCGTTTCGGCCAGGGCGAGCGCAAGGCCTACATCCAGGCCAGTTTGCACGCCGATGAACTGCCGGGCATGCGCACCGCGTGGGAGTTGAAAAAACGCCTCGGCGAGCTGGAGGCCCAAGGCCTGCTCAACGGCGTCATCGAACTGGTGCCGGTGGCCAACCCGCTGGGCCTGGGGCAACTGCTGCTCCACAACCACCAGGGCCGTTTCGAGGCCGGCAGCGGCAAGAACTTCAACCGTGATTTCGCCGAGTTGAGCGAGCCGGTGGCGCAACAGCTCGACGGGCACCTGGGCGATGACCCCCATGCCAACGTGCGGCTGATCCGCCAGGCCATGCTCGATAGCCTGGCGGCGCTGCCGCCGGCGGCGACGCAGTTGCAGGGCATGCAACGCCTGCTGCTGACCCACGCCTGTAGCGCCGACGTGGTGCTCGACCTGCATTGCGACGCCGAAGCTGCGCTGCATATGTACGCCTTGCCCCAGCATTGGCCGCAGTGGCGTTCCTTGTCCGCGCACCTGGGGGTAAAAGTCGGCTTGTTGGCCGAGGATTCGGGCGGTAATTCCTTCGATGAAGCCTGCTCGCTGCCGTGGCTGCGCTTGTCGCGGCGCTTCCCTGAAGCGCAGATTCCCCTGGCGTGCCTAGCCACTACGGTGGAGCTGGGCGGCCAGGCCGACACCACCCGCGAGCAGGCTTGCGCCCATGCCGAGGGCATCCTGGCATTTCTCGCCGAACAAGGCTTGATTGGCGGCCAGTGGCCTGCCGCCGCCCACCCGCACTGCGAAGGCATGCCCTTTGAAGGCACCCAATTGCTGTTCGCCCCGCACCCGGGTGTGGTGAGTTACCTGCGCCGGCCTGGGGAGTGGGTCGAGGTGGGCGATGAGATTTTCGAGGTCATCGACCCGCTGGCCGATCGGGTCAGCACCGTGTGCGCCGGCACATCCGGCGTGTTGTTCGCCGTTGAACGGCAACGTTATGCCCAACCCGGTTTATGGCTGGCCAAGGTGGCGGGGCGCGAAGCGCTGCGCCACGGGCGCTTGCTCAACGACTGACTGACTGTTTTTGTGAGAACCGACCGCATGTACAAACTTGAAGTCCAAGACCTGCATAAACGCTACGGCAGTCACGAAGTGCTCAAGGGCGTGTCCCTGAAAGCCGCCGCCGGCGATGTGATTAGCATCATCGGTTCCAGTGGCTCCGGCAAAAGTACCTTTTTGCGCTGTATCAACCTGTTGGAGCAGCCCCACGCGGGCAAGATCCTGCTCAATAACGAAGAGCTCAAACTGGTGGCCAACAAGGACGGTGCACTCAAGGCCGCCGACCCCAAGCAGTTGCAGCGCATGCGTTCGCGCCTGTCGATGGTGTTCCAGCACTTCAACCTGTGGTCCCACATGACCGCCATCGAAAACATCATGGAAGCGCCGGTGCATGTGTTGGGCGTGTCCAAGGCCGAGGCCCGGGAAAAAGCCGAGCACTACCTGAACAAGGTCGGCGTGGCCCACCGCAAGGACGCCTACCCGGGCCATATGTCCGGCGGCGAGCAGCAACGTGTGGCGATTGCCCGGGCGTTGGCGATGGAGCCTGAGGTGATGCTGTTCGACGAACCGACCTCGGCCCTGGACCCGGAGCTGGTGGGCGATGTGCTCAAGGTCATGCAGGCCCTGGCCCAGGAAGGCCGCACCATGGTGGTGGTGACCCACGAAATGGGCTTTGCCCGGGAAGTGTCTAACCAGTTGATCTTCCTGCACAAAGGCCTGGTGGAAGAAACCGGCGACCCGCGCGAAGTGTTGGTCAACCCGCAATCGGAGCGTCTGCAACAGTTCCTTTCGGGCAGCCTGAAGTAATAGTTCCTGTTGTGCACCCAATTAGGTCATGCTGCGCAGCGCGCGGCCACTGGCCTGGTTGGGTCGCCGTTTTAACCCTGTTTTCGTTTCGGATTGCCCGCCATGACTGCCCATCGAATTGGTTTCCTGATTTGGCCCAGCACTAAAGCCTTGACGCTGGCGCTGGCCGAGGAGGCCTTGCGCGTTGCTCAGCGGGTGCACCCGGATGTGGTTTACCAATTGTCGTTCTTGCAGGCCGAAGCCCCCGGCGAAGGTGCCTGGCAACTGCCGGGCGAGCCCTGGGCCGGCAAGCTCGAAGGCTTGCACAAGCTGTTTCTGTTGGCCGACGAACCGCCCGCCGCCCTGGTGCCTGCGCTCAGCGGCGCGCTCAAGCAACTGGTGCGTGCCGGGTGTGTGATCGGCGGTCTCTCTGCCGGTGTCTATCCCCTGGCGCAACTGGGCCTGCTCGACGGCTACCGTGCCGCCGTGCACTGGCGCTGGCAGGACGACTTTGCCGAGCGTTATCCCAAGGTCATTGCCACCAGCCATTTGTTCGACTGGGATCGCGATCGCCTGACCGCGTGTGGCGGCTTGTCGGTGCTCGACCTGCTGCTGGCGGTGCTGGCCCGCGACCACGGCGCGGAGTTGGCCGGGGCGGTGTCGGAAGAATTGGTGGTCGAACGTATCCGTGAAGGTGGCGAGCGCCAGCGCATCCCCTTGCAGAACCGCCTCGGCTCCAGCCATCCGAAGCTGACCCAGGCGGTTTTGCTGATGGAAGCCAACATTGAGGAGCCGCTTACCACCGACGAAATCGCCCAGCATGTGTGCGTGTCGCGGCGCCAGTTGGAGCGCATCTTCAAGCAATACCTCAACCGAGTGCCGAGCCAGTACTACCTGGAACTGCGCCTGAACAAGGCCCGGCAGATGTTGATGCAGACCAGTAAGTCGATCATCCAGATCGGCCTGTCCTGCGGCTTCTCCTCGGGGCCGCACTTCTCCAGCGCCTACCGCAACTTCTTCGGCGCTACGCCCCGGGAAGACCGCAACCAGCGGCGTAGCAGCAGCCCTTTTGAGCTGTCTTCGGTGCCTTCGGAGCGGGGTTAAGGCTACCGAGCCTGGCTTGCCAGCGATGGCCGCCCCAATATCGTTATCGCGAGCAAACTCGGTGCCTGCTGGGTTGTAAGGCCCTCGCGCCTCAAGCCTCTGACGGCCTCATCGGTTGCGGCGTCAGTGGGGTGCCATCGGCCGCCACCGTCGCTTCTTCCACATTCAGGCTGTTGCCGGTCAGCACATAGTACTGGCGCAAATACTCCAGGCTTTGCTCCGACAGCGGGTTGCCGCTCAGGTCGGAGTCATCGTCCAGCGGCGTAGGCAGTTCTAGGATGTCGGAGGGAATCTCGCGGATCAGGTTGTTGCGCAGGTTCAAGGCTCTCAACTGGCTAAGGCTGAACAGCCCCGGCGGGACTTCGGTCAGGCCCGTGTGGCCGAGGTAGAGGGTGGTGAGCTTGTGCATATGGCTCAGGTCGGGGGTGCGGCCCAGCGGGTTTTCCTCCAGGTCGAGGAACTCCAGGTTGCTCATGCCGCTTAACGCATCGGCGCTTGAGGCGCTGAGGTGGACATCGCAGTCATCCAGGCCCAGGACGATCAGCCTCGGTGTGTTCAGCACCACTTGCGGCACATCGCGCAGGGCGTAGCCGCTGATGCTCAAGCTGTTGAGGTGCGGGAAAGACTTGAGAAACGCACTGACGTCCATCCCGGATTTGTCCCCCACCAACTCCAGCTCGGTGATGGCCTCGAAACGGGCGCCTACCTGTGGCAGGTCGCCCATGACGTGGGTGTCGATCAACAGTCGCTGGGGGTTCATGGCGTCCTGGGGCGGTTCGCGGTGCCAGCAACGCTGCAATTGTGCCTTAAAAGACAGGCGCCGGACTTGTTCCGCGGCGCGGCTCTGTTCGTCCAGTGGGGTGCCGTGCAGAGGGTGCTGCAACGGTACGTCCAGCGCCCATTGCGAAAGATCGGCGTCGAGCGTTTGTGCTTCGGTTTCCAGGCGCGTCAGGTGCAGGGAGATGTCGTCCAGGGTACCCGGCAGTTGGAAAAGCACGCCGTTGATGTCGTCGTCCGCGAGCGTGGGGTAGAGCATGCGGGCGCGCGCTTGGTCCTGGGGCGGGGCGTCGGCCCCCAGGTGTACGCGGTTGGCCTGGCAGTAGCTTTTTATCTTCTCCAGGGTCGCTGCTGACAAGGGGTTGGCGCTAAGGTCCAGCCCTTGGGTGGCAGCGGCGGGCATGGCAAAGAGCTCGTCGGGCACTTGGGTGATGGCGTTGCGGTTCATCTTCAGGGTCAACCTGGGCAGGGCGTCTTGCAGCGTGGTGCTGATCTCGTTGAGCCCGGTATTTTGCAGGGAGAGCTCGATCAGATGAGGCATGCGCGCCACATCCGGCAGCAGGCCAATGGGGTTGTCGTCCAGATGCAGGCGTTGCAGATGCGGCAACCCGGCCAGGGCTTGCACCGATTGCGCAGTCAGTTCTATGGCGCCCTTGTTCAGGCTCAGCCCCCGTAACCGTGACAGTTGGAAAACACTGGGCGGGATGCTCCCCAGCAACAGGTTTTCCGTGTTCAGGCGCTCCAGGGCGGTGAAGTTGCCGAGCAGGTTGGCGATCTGCACGGCGGCGCCATCGCCTTTGAGCGTCAACGTCGAAACGTGCCCCAAGGCGGCGTGCAGTTCGGGCAATGGGCCCGTGGCCGAGAGGTCGAGGGCCAACTCGTGGGTGGGGGGAGAGCCCAGGCTGTCGGGGTCCAGCGCGGTTTCTCGGCGCCAGCAGGCCTGGAGTTCGTTCTTGAAGGCCAACCGCGCGGTGCGTGTTGCCTCGCTGGCGTTCGGGTCGCTGATCCAGGGGCTCAAGTCGTTTTCCAGTTGTGCGTACTCCACCTCCAGGCGCGCCAGCTCGATGGTCCCCATTTCCAGGTTACCGGGCAGGCTGTAGATAAAACGGTTGATGTCCTGATGGCCGAAGGTGGGATACAGGGCCTGGACCTGGGCTCGGTCGGCGGCGGGGGCGTCGGCTTCCCAGTATTGGCCGGTTCGATGGCAGTAGGCTTTGACTTGTTCCAGCGTCGCACGCGACAGCGGGTTGTTGCCCAGGTCGAAGCGCTCGCTGGTACGCGCTGGCAGGTCGAACAGTGCGGCGGGCAACTCTTCGATCCGGTTGTTGGAGAGGATTGCTGTTTGCAGGTGCGGGCGGTTGCTCAGGCCGGGCGGGAACTGGGCAATGCTGGTGCCCTCCAGGTCGATGTATTCCAGGTCTGGCATGTTTTCCACGCTAGGGGTCAGGTGTAAGGGGTTGCTGAACAGGTCCAGGGTTTTCAGGCGCGGCATGGCCGTCAGTCGGCGCTGGCTGTCGGCGGTGAGGGTGATGTTGCACTCACTGAGCACCAGCTCGTTGAGGGTGGTCATGTCGAAGACTGCGGGCGGCAGCTCGCCCAGGGGAATGCTGCGGATGGCCAAAAAGCGCAGCCGTGGAAACCCCTGCAAGAAGGCATTGAGGTTGCCCAGAGGCAGGTTGTTGCCTTCCAGGGTCAAGTGCGAGATGTACTCGAACCTTACGCTGAGCAGCGGCAACTCACTTTCCAGCGAAGTCCCCAGGTGCAGGGTGCGGCCATTGCGCGTGGGCGGTTCGTAGTAGTCGTCGAGCGCGGTTTCATGGCGCCAGGCGCGCCGCAGCTCCTGGCCCCAGAGCCGGCGGGTCTGGCGTTCGTAGGCATGTTGCTGTTGGCGCAGTTGCAGGTTGGGGCCGAGGGAGGGGCGGCGCACGTTGTTTTCCCACACGGCAATGTCCTGATCCAGGGTCAGGTATTCGTGTTGCAGGCTGGCCAGTGCCGACTGAGCTCCGCCGGGTACGCGGCGCAAATTGACGCTTAGGTCGCGGATCTGTTCCGGGGACCAGGCCGGGAACAACTGATGCACTTGCTGCTCCAGGGACGGGCCTTGGCTTGGCCCTGGCGTAGGTGCGGCACGGTAACCTTCCATTCCGCCGGGCAGGCGCATGAGGCGTGGGTCATAGGTCGGCTTGCGCACCGGTTCTGCGGCCAGCAGGGCGCGCAGGCGCGTACGGTCGATGGCGTGTCGGATGATGCCCTGCTTGAGCTGCGGGCCTTGGGCGATGTGGATTTTCAGGGCATCACGCGCGGCATCGGGCAAGGCCTGGAGAATTGCGGTGTACAGGTCGGTCTGGCCAAACAGCGGGCCCTTGGCGTCGGCTGGGATGTAGTGGCCGTCCTCGGTGGCGATCAACAGCCGCTGCACGGCCCCGTAAGGATTGCCGATGATCTCGCGGTTGCGGCCGCCGGCCGAGTATTGCTTGACTTGAATGCACACATCTGTGGGCCAGCCCGGCAGTTGCTGCAGAGAATGCAGCGCCAGCCTATCGGTGTCGGGGTTGTCCACACTCGCCAGGTAGAGCCCCTCGTAGGCGCGGCTGATGCGTACTTCAAGGCGTGCCCAGCGGGCGAGTTCGACCAGGTGCGTGGGCACGCGCCCGGCGTCGATTTGCTTGAGGTCAGCGGCGCTGGCGTTACTCAGCAGCTCCTCGGCGGCGCTTAGGGGCAGGCCCGGTGTGGTGTCGATAAGGGTCGTCAGCCTGGGGTCCTGGGTGTATTCCTGGGTGCGGTAACGTGAATCGAACAGCGATGTCCGTTTGCCCTGGGCCAGGCTGGCGAGCCGCTTGCGTAGCTTTTGCGTGCGCGCTTGCAGCGAGGTGGCTGGGTAGCCGAATTCCTCTTCCAGCAGCACCTTGCGCTCCGGTTCGCTCAGGCTTTGCAGGACGGTGGACAAAAACTCGCCATTGTCCAACTGAGCCTCGTGGATCTGTACCACGCTGGCGTCCGGGTCGCCGGCCAATTCCCAGGCGGTTTTTCCCTGGCCGTCGAGAAAGCGCAGGGTCTTGCTGCGCGGCAGCAGGCCATAGTGGCTGAGCAGCATGACCTGGGTCTGTTTATCGGCTAAGGCATACACCGCCGGGTCGTCGCTGTTGAGCTGGGCGATGAATTCCCCCAGGGCCTGGTCGATCACAAAACGCTTGTGGCTGTCTTTGAGCAGCGGCGGCATTGGCTCTTGATTGAGGTGCAGTTTGCGCAGTGCATCGGCGTCGGTGGCGCTGATGTGGCGCACTTGCGCCAGTTGGCTGTCGCTCAAGCCGTCCGCGTGGTAGCCCAGGCGCCGCATCAGGGTGCTGTCATTCCACGCCAGTGGGTTTTCCTCGGTGCCCAACCAGGCGCCTTCACCGTTGCCGCGGGCGAGGGGGCGGTAGGCTTCGGGGCGCAAGGGGTGGAGCAGGTGCGGACGGGCGCTGGCCGGGTCCGGTGCGACCACATAGTGCTTGCCGGCCAGGGGCAGCACCTGTTGCCCGCGCAAGGTGTGCAGGCCCTGGGTGTCGGGGCGCGAGTGCTTGGCCAGTTGCAGGTCATGGGCGTAAGGGCTGAGGTCCGGTTGCCACAAACGGGTCTTGCCGTCTGTCGAGGTGACCGGTTTGAGTCGGTCGAAAAACGCCCACAGCTGGGGCGAGAGCGTCTTGCGCAACACGTCTTCGGCCAGGGGCAGGCCTGTGGCGAACAAGCCGAGCTGAACCAGTTGCTCGGCGATCGACATCAGGTGTTCGAAGGCTTTGCTGCGTTGGCCTTCGGCCCAGTCGACAATGCCTTCGATGGTCTCGTCCAGCAGTTGGTAGGCGCTGTAGCCGAGCATCAACAGGCCCATGGGTGGGACAAAGGGCGTCGCGATGAACGCGGCGACCTCCAACAGGCCGCTGGCGATTTTCGTCACAGCGTCCCAGCGCCGCCAGCGTGCCTGCTGGTCAGCGCGGGCGGTGGCGACGGCGATGCTCTGGGCGTCGTTTATCAGGGCATTGAACTGAGCCTCATACAGATGCTTGAACAACTCGTCGTCGAACTTCACGGCCCTCAGTTGCAGGTTGGGGCGCTCGATAGGTTCTTCGCGCCATGTCGGCAGCGGGTCGCCCGGGGAATGGGGATGCCAGGTGATGGCGCTGAGACGGTTGTTGAGGTCGGCAAAAAAATGTGGGCGTATCGAATGCTCCACAAAACGGCTGAAAAACCTCTGGTACTGCGGTGTGCGCAAGCGGGCGAGCAGGTCTTGCATGAAGTCGGCGC
The DNA here is from genome assembly GCF_059862525.1 of Pseudomonas sp. MF08875. Classification (NCBI taxonomy): domain Bacteria; kingdom Pseudomonadati; phylum Pseudomonadota; class Gammaproteobacteria; order Pseudomonadales; family Pseudomonadaceae; genus Pseudomonas; species Pseudomonas sp. MF08875. The sequence continues at coordinate 124,754 of NZ_JCBCUW010000001.1, read as the reverse complement.
TGGACGGGTAGTGCTTGAGCGGGTGCTGAGGGTCTTCAGGGATGTAGGCGATCACCGGCGCTACGCCCCGGCTGTGCTCAAGGTCCGGGGCGAACAGCACGATGCCGGTCATCCTCGCCGACATCAGGTACAGGTCGTGGCACAACAGGGGTTCGCAGCCTGCTTCCAGAGGGGGCGTGCCGTCGAGCAAGAAGTGCAGCGATGAATAGGTGCTGGCAGGAATGTCGTTTTTCATCAGTGCCATCTGCAGGGCGACCTTCAGGGCCGCCACTTGGCTGTCGCGCACTTTGCCGCGTAGGCGCGCGTCGGCCACGGGGTTATCCAGCCCCAGGTATTGCTTGAGGTAGCGCTGGTACTGGGCGCCGATGTCCAGCTCCCGGCACAGGCGGGCGAAGGTTGGCACACTGAGCCGCGCATTGATGGCCGAGAGGCTCTCGAACAGGCCGTTGGCGTCGGGGCGGCTGATGAACCGGGAGTTGGGGTCGTAGGCATCGGCCAGGGTCTCGGCCTGCTCGAAGTTGTGCAGCGCCGCATCGCGCAATGACAGGGTGCGCACTCGGCTGGCGTTGGCGGCGATCGAGAAGGCAGAAAGCGGCGCCGCCACGTAGAGGCGCAGGTAAATGGTCGCCACATCCTGCTCGATACCGAAGCGACTTTTCAGGGCCAGTTGCAGGCGCTCGCTGGCGAAGTCCTCGGGGCTTTGCAGGTCTTGCAGGGCCTTGTCGACCAGGTTCTGTGTGGTCCAGGCCTGGGCGATCAAGGGTTTGAGTTGCCGATGCTGCTCGCCCGAGGCACTGGCGTACCAGTCGGCAATAACCACTGGCGCGGCTTTGAGCGCGGCCTGCTTATGCGCTGAGGCCTCGCCCAGCCATTGGGGAATGGCGTTCTGAAGAATCTCGCGGTGCAGGTCGCGAAAGCGCACGGGGGGAAGGGGGGGAAGAGACATGAGGTCGTCCTTGTCAGGTAATGAATATGGGGAGTGGCAAGCGGCAGGCTCATCCGTGATGTCTTGCCGCTTGAAGCTCGCCGCTTGCCGCTAAAAACCTATTCCTCGATCGGCTGTACGACCGGGTCGACGATGACGCCGGCCGTGGGGTCGCCGTAGTTGGGGAACTGTTCGGTGCCCAGGTTGATTTCCATCGGGTTGCTCAGGTTGACGTTCAACTGCACGCCGGTCTGGCGGTAGTAGTGCTTGAGCCGTGTCAGGCTCTGTTCGGACAGAGGGTTGCGGCGCAAGTCAAAGTTCTCGCTGACCTGGGCGGGTATTTCGAAGAGGTCGTCAGGGATTTCGCTGATGTTGTTGTTGCTCAAGTCAGCTTTCTGCAAGCCCTCGATGGTCAGCAGGCCCTTGGGGATTTCGGTGGTGCCAGTGTTTTGCAGCGACAGCTCTATCAGTGCGCTCATTTTGCTCACGTCCAGCGTTTGGCCGAGGCGGTTGTGGCTCAGGTCCAGGTACTCCAACTGTTCAAGCTCGGCTAGCCAACCGGCAGTTTGTGGCGTAAGCCGCAGGGAGCAATGCACGATGTCCAGGGCCACGAGGTTGCCCAGCCTTGAAACGGCGCTCGGTACCACGTCCAGTTGGAGGTTGTGTAGGTACAGGTTGTCCAGGTTGGGAAAGAGGGCCAGGAAGCGATCGACTTCCAGCAGCAGGCCATTACTGTGCAACGAGAGGTAGGTGACGTGGCTGAAGTCCGCCGTGAGTGCGGGCAGTTCGCCCATGATCGATAGACTGGCGGAGAGCATGTGGCCGGGTACCAGGAGGTCTGTGTCCTCGCTGTCACGCTCGCTCAGGCGCCGCCAGCATATTTTGAGCTGATTAGAAAACTCCAGGCGCAGGGCCTGTTGTTGGGCAACTTCCGTGGCGCTCAACGCCCGCCCAAGGACCAAATGGTCGCCGGGCACCGCGACGGTCCAGGCTTGCAAGTCGTCCCCCAGTTTTTCGAACTCGGCCTCTAGGGCTGTCAATGCCTGGCGGGCTCCTTGAGTGTCGCCGGGCAGGCGATAGAAGAAGCGGCTGGCGTCGTTCTGGGTGAACTTGGGGTAAAGCGCTTGAACTCGTTGTATATCGGGCATCGCGGCCTCGACCCCGAAATTGTGCCCGGTGGCTTGAAAGTGTGCGCGGATACGCTGGCGCACGGCTTCGGGGTAAGGGTTGTTGCCCAACTCCAGTTCATCGGCGAACGTCAGGTGGTTGCTGAACAGCGCAGGCGGCAACTGCTGCAGGTTGTTGTTGCGAAGCCGTGCGCTAATCAGCCGTGTCCGGCTAAGCAAACCGTTGGGCAGTTCGCGGATGTGCGTACGGTTTAGATCCAGGTACTGGAGGTTGTCCATGGCGCTGACATCGGGGGACAGTTCAAGCGGGTTGCCGAACAGATCCAGGATCTCCAGCCCTGTCAGGGTCGCCAGTTGCCCGCGGGTGGCGGTGGTCAGTTGCAGTTGGCAATGGGTCAGCAGCAACTCCTTGAGCTGGGGCATGTGCCCGAGTGCGCCGGGCAGAGTGCCCAGCGCAATGCTATCGAGCTCCAGGCGATGCAGGTTGGGGAACCGCAGCAGTAACCCATGGGCCCCCAGCGTGGCATTGTTGCCTTTGAGCGCCAGCACCGTGAGGTGGCTGAAGTCGCAGGGGAGTTGCGGCAATTCGCCGATGAGGTCCTCCGAAAAACGCAGCTCCAAGTGCTGTTGGTCGTGGAGGAACTCATGCTGGACGTTTTGCCGCCAGGAGGCTTTGACCTTGGCCATGAAGCGGCGTCGGGTGAGTTGTTGCAGCACCCGTTCGCTGTCGCTGATGAGCTCGGCGGTGATGGGGTGTTTTTGGGGAGGGGTGACAACCCACTTGGCCAGCGTTGCGGTGAGTTCGGCAAACTCCTGCTCTAGGCGATCCAGGCTGGCCAGGGCGCCGGCCGAGGTGGATTGCAGGGCATGCAAGAAGGCCTGAGTACGCTGGCGGCCGAAACTGGGGAACAACCGTTTGGCTCGCATTTGCAAGGCCGTGTAGCCAACGCTCAGTTGGCCGTAGCCTTCCATGCCACCGGGTAGGCGCATCAAGTCCGGGTCGTATGCGGGTTTGCGGATGGGCTGCTGCTCCAGCAACTGGCCCAGGTTTTCGCGATCCAGCGCATGGTCGCGCAAGCTCTGGCGCAGACGCTCGCCCTGGCCGATGTGCAGGTCCAGGGCGCGGCGGTGCTCGTCCGGCAAGGCTTGCAAGATCGCATCGTGGAACTCGCTGGCGGCGTGCAGGGTCTGGCCCCGGTCGTCGTAAGCCTGGTAGCGGCCATCGTCCAGGCGCACCAAAACCTTCTGGACACTGGCCTGAGGGGGGCCGATACGATCGCTCAGGGCGCCGTCGAATGAATAATCGCGCACGCTGATGCTGGTGTCGGCCAGCCACCCGGGCAGGTTAGGCAACGAATGCAGTGCAAGGCGATGGCTGTCGGTGTTCTCGAATGACTTGAGGTACAACCCCTCGTAGGCGCGCGACACGCGAACCTGCAACAGGGCTGCACGGCTCGCTTCGCTCCAGGAGGCGGGTAAGCGGCCTTGGTCCAGCTCGGTCAGTTGCGCGGCGCTGGCGTTGTGCAGCAGTTCCTCGGCGACGGCGGTGGGCAGGCCGGGTGCGGCGGCGACCAGGGTCTGCACCCGTGGGTCGGTGGAATGCTCCACGCCCCGGTAGCGTGCTTCAAAAATTGAGGCGCGTTTGTTCTCGGCGGTCTGTGCCAGGGCCTTGCGCAACTGACGCGTGCGGGCCTGGAGGCTGAGGGTGGGGGCGCCGAAGTTTTCGCCGAACAACGCTTTGATTTGAGTGTCATCCAGCGCGCTCAGAACCGCTTGCAGGAAGTGGCCGTTGTTGAAGTGTTCAGTGCTGACCTGGATGACCGGCAACCCGCGATCGGCATTGAAAGTCCACAGGCTATTGCCGTCGGTGTCCACCACGCGCAGCGCCTTGGACTCGGGCCACAAGCCGTAGTTGGTCATCAGGTGCAGTTGGGACTGGATGTCGGCCTGGTGATAGAGCGCGGGGTCGTCGCTCTTGAGCTGCTCGATCAGCGCCTGGATGTCCTTGTCGATGTTAAGGCGCGTGAGCATGTCGGCGAGCAGGGGCGGGGCCGGCTCGTGCTCAACGTGCATCTTGCGCAGCACGTCTTCGTGATAGCCGCTAAAGCGCAGCAGTTCTTCGCTTTCGCTGGCGGTCAGGCGCGCGGCGTTGAGGCCCATGCGCCGCAGCACCGTGCCTCTGTCCCATTCCAGGGGCTGGTCCAGCTCGGTTTGCCAGGCCCCTTGGGCGTAATGGCGCAGTTTGGGGCGGTAGCCGTGGGGGCGTTGCGGGTGCGTGATGCGGTGCTCGCCGGTCAGCGGGTCATGCGTCACCGCGTAGGTTTTGCCCTCAAGGGTCAGCAGTTGCTTGCCCTCGGCCGCGTGCAGCCCGAGGCTGTCGGCCCGGGCACCGGGGGTGGGGCGCAGGGCGGTTTCATAGGGGGCGAGGTCGGGCTGCCAGTAGCGCAGCTTGCCGTCGCTGGCGGTTACTGTCTTGAGCCGGTCGATAAAGGCCTGCACTGGTGCCGGCAGGGCGTCGCGAAAGGCGTCGGCGGCAACCGCCCCGCCTACGCTCAGGGTGCCAAGCTGGATGATGGACTCCACCACCTCCATGAGATGCTCGAACGCCTGCTGCCTCTGGCCCTCGGCCCAGTCGACGACAGATTCGAAGGTGTCATCCAGCAACTGATAAGCCATGTAGGCGAGCATCACCTCGCCAAGGAGTGGCACGAACGGTGCCAGCAGCATCGAGGCTGCGTTGAGCACCGAACTGGCAATTTTCGTGAAGGTGTCCCACAAGGCCCAGCGCACTTGGCTGTCGACGGTTGCAGTGGGCACGGCGAGTACGCGGGCGTCGTTGAGGATCTTGTCCAGCTTGCTGTGATGCAGGTGCAGCCACAGGTCTTCGCGCACGGCGAGGGCCGACAGTTGCAGGTTCGGCCGCTCAATGGGTTCGGCGCGCCACGAGGGCAGTGGGCTGCCGGGCACATGGCGATGCCAGGTGACCCGGCTCAGGCGCTGTTGCAGGCCCGCAAAGAACGGCGGGCGGTCCTGCTGGGCGACGAAACGGCTGAAAAAATGCTGATAGTCGGGCTCACGTAGTTGGCGAACCAGTTCTTCGGTGAACGCCGCTGCGGACTCATATTCGCGGAGCGGGTGCGCCGGGTCGTCGGGAACGTAGGCCACGATTTTGAGCACTTGATCGTGCTGTTCAAAATCGGCACCGAACAGCACGATCCCGGTCAACCTGCTGGACATGATCGCCAGGTCGTGATGGCACAGAGGCTGACCATCGAGGGTGACGTCCGGCTGGCCGTCGAGGTAGCGGCGCAGGGCGTGAAAACTGTCCTGGCTGATTTCGTTTTGCATCCGTGCCAGGTGCAGCGCGGCCTTTAGTGCGGCTTTCTGGCTACGGCCGACGCTGGCGCGCAGGGTGGCGTCCAGCGTCGCATCGGTCACGCCCAGCTGGCGTTCCAGGTAGGCCTGGTAACGCTGACCAATGTCCAGCGCCCTGCACAGGCGGACGAACGCGGCGATCGGCAGGCGCTGCTTGATGCCTGGGAGAATGTCGTACTGGTTGAGCCGGTCGGGCTCACTGATGTAGTCGGAGTGGGCGTCGAACGCGTCTTCCTCGGCTTCGTCGGCTTCAAAGTTATGCAGGGCCGCCGCCAGCAGTGACACCGTCCAGGTACGCGTGGCGCCGGTTGGGATGGGGAAGGGCTCGGCGGTCGCCGGAATGTACAGTTGCAAGAAGGTGCGGCGAACGTCCAGATCCAGCCCGTGCTGGGCCTTGAGCGCGGCGATGAGCAGGGGTTCGGCGAAGGCGTTGATGTCCTGTACTTGGGCCAGTAGTTCGTCGACCTGGTTTTGCGCGCTCCAGTGGGCGTTGTTGAGTTGCTGCAACTGCTGGTGTTGGTCAGGCGTTGCGCTGGCGTGCCAGGGCGGCACCTGCGTGCGGGCACGGGCCAAGGCCTGGCGCCGGGCCGGCGGGGCATTGCGCAGCCAGTCGGGCACCGCATCCAGTAGTAAGTGGTAGTGGGATGGCGCGTGCAGGGGCGGGGCGCTGGTCCCGAGGTCCGGTGTGTGTGGGTGAGGCATTGTTCAATCCTTGTCGTGCCTGGAGGGGCGACTAGGAAAGCAAAGCGCTATCGGACAGGGGCGCTACATAGTTATCGGGAAGGCCTGCGCGCTTGAAATCAAATCCCCCGGCGCTGCCTATAAAGGCGGCGGGCAGTTTAAACTGCGCCTTTGCGACGCTATATGTCGCATTGCCGTAAACCCGGGGAAAACCGGGGTTCGCGCTATAAGAAGTTGTCGCTTGGCGGCAAGGCCGGGCTGAAAACTGTCCTTACAATCCCTTTCATCGCTCGCCAGTTCCAGGCGAGTGTTCCTTACCAGGAGACTCCGATGTCCGTTGAGCACGCTGCGGTACAACGCGCCGATTTCGATCAGCTTATGGTTCCCAACTACGCCCCTGCCGCGTTCATCCCCGTGCGTGGCCAAGGCTCGCGCGTGTGGGACCAGTCCGGCCGCGAGCTGATCGACTTCGCCGGCGGCATCGCGGTGAACGTCCTGGGCCACGCCCACCCGGCGCTGGTCGGTGCCTTGACTGAGCAGGCGAACAAGCTGTGGCACGTGTCCAACGTGTTTACCAACGAGCCGGCCCTGCGCCTGGCCCACAAGCTGATCGACGCGACCTTCGCCGAGCGCGTGTTCTTCTGCAACTCCGGCGCCGAAGCCAACGAAGCAGCCTTCAAGCTGGCGCGCCGCGTAGCCTTCGACAAGTTCGGCGCAGAAAAATACGAAATCATCGCCGCCCTCAATAGCTTCCACGGCCGCACCCTGTTCACCGTCAACGTCGGTGGCCAGTCCAAGTACTCCGACGGTTTCGGGCCGAAAATCACCGGTATCACCCACGTTCCGTTCAACGACCTGGCCGCCCTCAAAGCCGCCATCTCGGACAAGACCTGCGCCGTAGTGCTGGAGCCGATCCAGGGCGAAGGCGGCGTGCTCCCGGCCGAACTGGCTTACCTGCAAGGCGCCCGTGAACTGTGCACCGCCCATGACGCGCTGCTGGTATTCGACGAAGTGCAGACCGGCATGGGCCGCACCGGCGAGCTGTTCGCCTACCAATACTACGGCGTGACGCCGGACATCCTCACCAGCGCCAAGAGCCTGGGCGGCGGTTTCCCCATCGCCGCGATGCTGACCAGCGAAGCGCTGGCCAAGCACCTGGTGGTCGGCACCCACGGCACCACTTACGGCGGCAACCCGCTGGCATGCGCGGTGGCGGAAGCGGTGATCGACGTCATCAACACCCCGCAGGTGCTCGCTGGGGTCAAGGCCAAGCACGCGCAGTTCAAGGCGCGCCTGGAACAGATCGGCGAGCAATACGGCCTGTTCACCCAGGTCCGTGGCCTCGGCCTGCTGTTGGGCTGCGTGCTCAGCGATGCCTGGAAGGGTAAGGCCAAGGACATCTTCAACGCCGCCGAGCGTGATGGCCTGATGATCCTGCAAGCCGGCCCCGATGTGGTGCGCTTTGCCCCAAGCCTGGTGGTGGAAGAGGCCGACATCGAAGAAGGCCTGGCCCGCTTCGAGCGCGCCGTGCAAAAGCTCACGCAAGCCTGATAGACCTTTCGCTGCCCGGGCAACCGGGCAGCGAAACCCATTTTTTGTGCCGGGCTGCCACACCGTATCTGGGTTGAACCAGGTCCATGGCCCGGCATTTTTTCCTCTGTAGGTTTTTTCAAGTTAAGGAGTGACACCATGCTGGTGATGCGCCCCGCGCAAATGGCTGATCTGGGCGAGGTACAGCGTCTGGCCGCGGACAGCCCGATTGGTGTCACGTCCCTGCCGGATGATGTCGAACGCCTGAGCGACAAGATCGCGGCCAGCGAAGCCTCGTTCGCCGCCGAAGTCAGCTTCAACGGTGAAGAAAGCTACTTCTTCGTCCTCGAAGACAGCGCCACCGGCAAACTGGTGGGTTGCTCGGCCATCGTCGCCTCGGCCGGCTATTCCGAGCCGTTCTACAGCTTTCGCAACGAAACCTTCGTGCACGCCTCCCGCGAGCTGAAGATCCACAACAAGATCCACGTGCTCTCCCAGTGCCGCGACCTGACCGGCAACAGCCTGCTGACCAGTTTCTACGTGGTGCCCGAGCTGGTGGGTTCGCCCTGGTCGGAACTCAACTCCCGCGGGCGGCTGCTGTTCGTCGCCAGCCACCCGGAGCGCTTTGCCGATTCGGTGGTGACCGAAATCGTCGGCTACAGCGACGAGCACGGCGAGTCGCCGTTCTGGGACGCCATCGGGCGCAACTTTTTCGACCTCAACTACGCTGCCGCCGAGCGCCTGTGCGGGCTCAAGAGCCGCACCTTCCTCGCCGAACTGATGCCGCACTACCCGATCTACGTACCCTTGCTGCCCGACTCGGCCCAGGAGGCCATGGGCCAGGTGCACCCGCGGGCGCAGATCACCTTCGACATCTTGATGCGCGAAGGCTTCGAGACCGACCACTACATCGACATCTTCGACGGTGGCCCGACCCTGCATGCACGGGTGTCGAGCATCCGCTCCATCGCCCAGAGCCGTGTGGTGCCGGTGAAAATCGGCGAGACCGGCAAGGGCGGCACCCGGCCTTACCTGGTTTCCAACGGCCAGTTGCAGGACTACCGCGCGGTGTTGCTGGAGCTGGACTGGGCGCCGGGTAAACCCGTGACCCTGGATCTGCAAGCCGCCGAGGCCCTGGGCGTCGGCGAAGGTGCCAGCGTGCGCCTGGTGGCGGTTTAACGCCTTTACAGCAGCGAGTTTTACGGGTGGTCGCCAGCGACGGCCCGTTTGAGGAGAAAGCATGATCGTTCGTCCCGTACGCAGCAGCGACCTACCGGCGCTGATCGAGCTGGCCCGCAGCACCGGCACCGGCCTGACCACCTTGCCGGCCAACGAAGAACGCCTGGCCCACCGGGTCGGCTGGGCCGAGAAGACCTTTCGCGGCGAAGCCGAACGCGGCGACGCCGACTACCTGTTCGTGCTTGAAGACGATGACGGCCGGGTCGTGGGCATCTCCGCCATCGCGGGCGCCGTGGGTCTGCGCGAGCCCTGGTACAACTTCCGGGTCGGCCTGACGGTCAGCGCCTCTCAGGAACTGAAGATCTACCGCGAAATCCCCACCCTGTTCTTGGCCAACGACCTGACCGGCAACTCCGAGCTGTGCTCGCTGTTCCTGCACGCCGACTACCGCAGCGGCCTCAACGGCCGGATGCTGGCCAAGGCGCGGATGCTGTTCATCGCTGAGTTCCCGCAGTTGTTCGGCAATAAGATCATCGCTGAGATGCGCGGCATGTCCGACCCGGCCGGCCGCTCGCCGTTCTGGGAAAGCCTGGGCCGGCACTTCTTCAAGATGGAATTCAGCCAGGCCGATTACCTGACCGGCGTGGGCAACAAGGCGTTCATCGCCGAACTGATGCCTAAATTCCCGCTGTACACGTGCTTCCTCTCCGAAGATGCGCGCAACGTGATCGGCAAAGTGCACACCGACACCGAGCCGGCGCTGGCCATGCTCAAAAGCGAAGGCTTCAGCTACCAGGGCTACGTCGACATCTTCGACGCCGGCCCGGCGGTGGAGTGCGAGACCAGCAAGATCCGCGCAGTGCGCGACAGCCAGGCGCTGGTGCTGGCCATCGGTACCCCGGGCGACGACGCCACCCCTTTCCTGATTCACAACCGCAAGCGCGAGGACTGCCGCATCACCGCCGCCCCTGCGCGCTTTGCCGCGGGCACCCTGGTGGTTGACCCGCTGACCGCCAAACGCCTGAAACTCAACGCCGGCGACCAAGTGCGCGCCGTGCCGCTGTCCGCTGCCCGGGAGCCAAAATAATGAATTCGCTATACATCGCCGGCCGCTGGGTCGAAGGCCTGGGCCAGGCATTTGAATCCCTCAACCCGGTGAGCCAGGAAGTGCTGTGGTCCGGCAAGGGCGCCAGCGCCGAGCAGGTCGAGGTGGCCGTGCAAGCGGCCCGCGAGGCCTTCCCGGCCTGGGCCAGCCGTTCCCTGGACGAACGCATCAGCGTGCTCGAAGCTTTCGCCGCCAGCCTGAAAAACCACGGCGACGCGTTGGCCCGCTGCATCGGTGAGGAAACCGGCAAGCCGTTGTGGGAGTCGGCCACCGAAGTCACCAGCATGGTCAACAAAATTGCCATTTCGGTGCAGAGCTACCGCGAACGCACCGGCGAGAAGAGCGGCCCGCTGGGCGACGCCACCGCCGTGCTGCGCCACAAGCCCCACGGTGTGGTGGCGGTGTTCGGCCCCTACAACTTCCCCGGGCACCTGCCCAACGGCCATATTGTCCCGGCGCTGCTGGCGGGCAACAGCGTGCTGTTCAAACCCAGCGAACTGACGCCCAAGGTCGCTGAGTTGACGGTCAAATGCTGGGTCGAGGCTGGCCTGCCCGCCGGCGTGCTGAACCTCTTGCAAGGTGCCCGCGACACCGGCGTTGCCCTGGCGGCGAACCCGGGTATCGACGGCTTGTTCTTCACCGGCTCCAGCCGCACCGGCAACCACTTGCATGCGCAGTTCTCCGGGCGCCCGGACAAGATCCTGGCCCTGGAGATGGGCGGCAACAACCCGCTGGTGGTGGAGCAGGTCGCGGACCTGGACGCGGCGGTGTACACCATCATCCAGTCGGCATTCATTTCCGCCGGCCAACGCTGCACCTGCGCCCGCCGCCTACTGGTGCCGCAAGGCGCCTGGGGCGATAGCCTGTTGGCGCGCCTGGTGGCGGTCAGCGCGAGCATCGAGGTGGGGGCGTTCGACCAGCAACCGGCGCCGTTCATGGGCTCGGTGATTTCCTTGCAAGCGGCCCGCGCCCTGATGGACGCCCAGGCTCACCTGCTGGCCAACGGCGCCCAGGCGCTGCTGGCGATGACCCAGCCCCAGGCCGGCGCGGCGCTGCTGACGCCGGGCATCCTCGACGTCACGGCCGTGGCCGAGCGCCCCGACGAAGAGCTGTTTGGCCCGCTGCTGCAAGTGATCCGCTACGCTGACTTCGACGCGGCAATGGCCGAGGCCAACAACACCCAGTACGGCTTGGCCGCGGGCTTGCTGTCGGATTCCGAGGCGCGCTACCAGCAGTTTTGGCTGCAAAGCCGCGCCGGGATCGTCAACTGGAACAAGCAACTGACCGGCGCCGCCAGCAGCGCGCCGTTCGGTGGCGTCGGCGCCTCGGGCAACCACCGCGCCAGCGCCTACTACGCGGCCGACTACTGCGCGTACCCGGTAGCGTCCCTGGAAACCCCAAGCCTGGTGCTGCCCGCCACACTGACGCCGGGTGTGCGGTTGGTGTAACCCTGTTCCTGTGGCAGCGGGCTTGCTCGCTGCCATAGACAGGGCCCTATAAAAACAGATGTTCGTGGAGCCTCGCTGATGAAATCCTATGAAGTCAATTTTGATGGTCTAGTGGGGCCGACCCATAACTACGGCGGTTTGTCCTACGGCAACGTCGCATCCCAGAGCAACAGCCAGCAGGCCTCCAACCCCAAGGAAGCAGCGCTGCAAGGCCTGGCGAAAATGAAAGCGCTGATGGACATGGGCTTTGTGCAAGGCGTGCTCGCGCCGCAGGAGCGCCCCGACGTGGCCGCCCTGCGCAGCCTGGGTTTTGCCGGCACCGACGCGCAAGTGATCGAGCAGGCAGCCAAGCAGGCGATGCCGCTGCTGGTGGCCAGTTGCTCGGCCTCCAGCATGTGGGTGGCCAATGCCGCCACGGTCAGCCCCAGCGCCGATACCGCGGACGGCCGTGTGCACTTCACCGCCGCCAACCTCAACTGCAAGTACCACCGCAGCATCGAACACCCGACGACCAGCCGCGTCCTGGGGGCGATGTTCGCCGATCAGCAGCACTTCGCCCACCACGCGGCCTTGCCGGCGGTGGCGCAGTTCGGCGATGAAGGCGCGGCCAACCACACGCGGTTTTGCCGCGACTACGGCGAGGCCGGGGTGGAGTTTTTCGTGTTCGGCCGCAGTGCCTTCGACAACCGTTACCCGGCGCCGCAAAAGTACCCGGCGCGCCAGACCCTGGAAGCTTCCCAGGCTGTCGCACGCCTGCATGGCCTGAGCGATGCCGGCGTGGTCTACGCCCAGCAGAACCCGGCGGTGATCGATGCCGGCGTGTTCCACAACGACGTGATCGCAGTGGGCAACGGCGAGGCGTTGTTCTATCACGAGGACGCCTTCCTCCACACCGAGGCGATGCTCAAGGAACTGTCCGACAAACTGGCGGCCCGTGGTGGCCAGTTCAAGGCGATTTGCGTGCCGCGTTCCCAGGTCACGGTGGAGGACGCGGTGCGCTCCTACCTGTTCAACAGCCAGTTGCTGTCACGTGCCGACGGTTCGATGCTGCTGATCGTGCCCCAGGAATGCCAGAACAACGAACGCGTGTGGAACTACCTGCAAGGGCTGACCGCCGCTAACGGCCTGATTCGCGAGGTGAAAGTCTTCGACCTCAAGCAAAGCATGCAGAACGGCGGTGGCCCGGCGTGCCTGCGCCTGCGGGTGGCCCTCAACGAAACCGAGCTGGCGGCGGTCAACCCCGGCGTCATCATGACCGCGCCTTTGTACGGCTCCCTGACCCAATGGGTGCAGAAGCACTACCGCGACCGCATGAGCGAAACCGACCTGGCGGACCCGCAATTGTTGCTTGAATGCCGCACGGCACTGGATGAACTGACGCAAATCCTTAAACTGGGCGCGGTTTACCCTTTCCAGATCAATTGAAAACCGGCGTGCCAGCCCCCTCGGCACGCTGCGTTATCTCCCAAACGAGAGCCTAAAGACATGAGCGATACCCTGCAGCTGATCCTTGAAGACACCGACGGCACCCAACTGCAAACCTCTTGCACCCGCGTGGCGGTGGTGTGGCAGGGCAAGGAAATCTGGATCCAGCACGACGGCCGCGGCCAATTGCTGATTGGCGTCGACGTGGAAGAAGGCGACGCGGAATACGCCAACCTGCTGTTGCGCCCGCTGGCGACTAACCTGGTAAGCCTGCAACTGGAAATGGAACCGGCCGACGCTGGCGACGAAGACCATGTGCATGGCCCGGATTGCCAGCACGACCACTAAGGAAGTCGTTCTATGCTCGCCCTCGGCAAACTGCTTGAACTGACCCTCGCCGGTCGCGAACCGGCGCAAAAGACTCAACTGACTGTCGACGGTGTGCGTATGCGCTGGCTGAGCGAGGGCGCATTGGAAGTGCGGCCTCCCGAAGCCCGCGACAATGGCCTGGACCTGCTGTTATCGGCGGGCATCCACGGCAACGAGACGGCACCCATCGAGTTGCTCGACCGTCTGTTGCACGCCATCGCCCGGGGCGACCTCAAGCCCCGCGCACGCATTCTGTTCCTGTTCGGCAACCCCGAGGCCATGCGCCGCGGCGAGCGCTATATCGAGCAGGACGTCAATCGCCTCTTCAACGGCCGCCACGAACAAAGCAGTGGCAGTGAAGCCCTGCGTGCCTGCGAGCTGGAACGCCTGGCGAGCACCTTCTTCAGCCTGCCCGAGCGTGGCCGTTTGCATTACGACCTGCACACCGCCATCCGCGGTTCGAAGATCGAGCAGTTCGCCCTCTACCCCTGGAAGGAAGGCCGCACCCATTCGCGCCTGGAGCTGGCGCGCCTGCGCGCGGCCGGCATGCAGGCGGTGTTGTTGCAGAACAAACCGTCCATCGTGTTCAGCTCGTTTACCTACGACAAACTCGGCGCCGAAGCCTTCACCCTGGAACTGGGCAAGGCGCGGCCGTTCGGGCAGAACGAAGGCGTGGACGTCTCGCGCCTGGAAACACGCCTGCAGCAGATCATCGAAGGCACCGAGCCGCCGCTCGACGGCAACCTCGACGGCTTGCAGCTGTTCAGCGTGGCGCGGGAAATCATCAAGCACAGCGATCAATTCCAACTGAACCTGCCGGCCGATATCGAGAACTTCTCTGAGTTGGAACCCGGCTACGTGCTGGCCGAAGACATCGCCCAGATGCGCTGGGTGGTGGAGGAGGAAGGCGCGCGCATCATTTTTCCCAACCCCAAGGTCAAGAACGGCCTGCGCGCGGGCATCCTGATCGTACCCAACAACGCCGAAACGCTGCTGTAGCAAGCGGGCTTGCTACAGCAAAAAAGGGCAGGTCCGTTATGGGCCTGCCCTTTTTGTGGCGCTCGTGGTGGGGTTAAACCGCTACGGCACGCGGCTCGTTACGGCGCAAGGTGCGGATCTTGTGCAGCGTGTCGGCGCAGGTCTGCGCAGCTTCCTGGCCCTTGTGCACGAAGTGGTCGAAGAAGAACTTCTGGTGTTCTTCGCCCGCGTGGAAGTGGTGCGGGGTCAAGGACACCGAGAACACCGGCACCTCGGTTTCCAACTGCACCTGCATCAGGCCGCTGACCACGGATTGGGCGACGAACTCGTGGCGGTAGATACCGCCGTCCACCACCAGGGCTGCGGCGACGATGCCGGCATAGCGCCCGGACTTGGCCAGCAGCTTGGCGTGCAGCGGGATTTCAAAGGCGCCGCCGACTTCGAAGAAATCAATGTCACTTTCTTGATAGCCCTGCACCAGCATTTCGGCGACGAAGCCTTTGCGGCTCTGATCGACGATTTCCTTGTGCCAGCAGGCCTGGATAAAGGCGACGCGTTCGCCGTGATGGTGTTTGCTTTTGCTATCGATTGCGGTGGGTTGCATGTTCTGAACTCCTGTTTGTGTGAAAAACAGGGCGATATGAATCGAATGGGATTTCAAGGGTGCGCGCGACTTTTCCCTGCCTGGGCAGGATTTGTCTTACGGCCCTTGGGCGCCAATCCCGTTCTCTCTTCATCCGGACTATGACCGTCGGCCCCGGGATCACACCGGGTCTGCTGACCTTGGCACCACTCACCGCAACAGCCGTGGGTGCCGCCAAGCGCTCGCGGGCTATGCGCATTGCGCGCAATTACCGCCGGTGGGGAATTGCACCCCGCCCTGAGAACGTTGCCACCAGCTTTTTCTGGCAGCGGGCAGTTTTTACCATATATTTCCAACAGGTGCATGGGGCGAGGGTGATGATAATCATCGCTTTCTTCGCTCAATGGCGCCGATCAGGGCGGCTGTCACCGGCAAAAACCGGGGTTTTCCCTCGCTTTCGTCGATTTTTCACGTCATTGATCGTCCTGGCCGTCCAATTGCGCCTGTGTATCGTACAAACACGCTGTACCTGCTGATTAACGCCGATATAATGCGGCCCTTTGCCGTCGCTCCGTCCGATGACGTCGCGCACTGGCCTTTGGCCGCAGCCTCCGTGGAAGAACCTAATGAAAAGCGCAGAAATCCGTGAAGCCTTCCTTCGCTTCTTCGAAGAGCAAGGCCACACCCGTGTCGCCTCCAGCTCTTTGATTCCGGGCAACGACCCAACCCTGCTGTTCACCAACGCGGGGATGAACCAGTTCAAGGACTGCTTCCTGGGCCAGGAAAAGCGTGCGTATACCCGCGCCACCAGCAGCCAGAAGTGCGTGCGCGCCGGCGGCAAGAACAGCGACCTGGAAAACGTTGGTTATACCGCCCGTCACCACACCTTCTTCGAGATGCTGGGCAACTTCAGCTTCGGCGATTACTTCAAACGCGATGCCATCACCTACGCCTGGACCTTCCTCACCGGTGTGCTAGGCCTGCCCAAGGAAAAACTCTGGGTCACGGTCTACGCCACCGACGACGAAGCCTATGACATCTGGACCCAGCAGATTGGCGTCCCGGTCGAGCGCATGATCCGCATTGGCGACAACAAGGGCGCGCCTTACGCCTCCGACAACTTCTGGACCATGGGCGACACCGGCCCCTGCGGCCCGTGCACCGAGATCTTCTACGACCACGGCGCCGACATCTGGGGCGGCCCGCCCGGCTCGCCGGAAGAAGACGGCGACCGCTACATCGAGATCTGGAACAACGTGTTCATGCAGTTCAACCGCACCGCCGATGGCGTGTTGCACCCGCTGCCCGCGCCGTCGGTCGATACCGGCATGGGCCTGGAGCGGATCAGCGCGGTGCTGCAACACGTGCACTCCAACTACGAGATCGACCTGTTCAAGAACCTGCTCAGCGCCTCGGCCCAGGCCATTGGTTGCAGCAATGACGACCAGTCGTCCCTCAAAGTGGTGTCCGACCACATCCGTTCGTGCGGTTTCCTGATCGCCGATGGCGTGCTGCCGTCCAACGAAGGCCGCGGCTATGTGCTGCGCCGCATCATTCGTCGTGCCTGCCGCCACGGCAACAAGTTGGGCGCCACTGGCAGTTTCTTCTACAAGATCGTTGCCGCGCTGGTGGCCGAGATGGGCGAAGCCTTTCCGGAGCTCAAGCAGCAACAGGCCAACATCGAGCGCGTGCTCAAGGCCGAAGAAGAGCAGTTCTCCAAGACCCTGGAACACGGCCTGAAAATCCTCGAGCAGGACCTGGCTGAACTCAAAGGCTCCGTGGTGCCGGGCGACGTGGTGTTCAAGCTGTATGACACCTACGGGTTCCCGATGGACCTGACCGCCGACATCGCCCGCGAACGCGAGCTGACCATCGACGAGGCCGGGTTCGAGCGCGAGATGGAAGCCCAGCGTGTACGCGCCCGCTCCGCCAGCGCCTTTGGCCTGGACTACAACACCCTGGTCAAGGTTGACGTGGCCACCCAGTTCACTGGTTACACCGACACCTGTGGCGCAGCGAAAATCGTCGCGCTGTACAAGGACGGCCAGTCGGTTGACGTGCTCAGCGAAGGCGAGGAGGGCGTGATCGTCCTCGATCGCACGCCGTTCTACGCTGAATCCGGCGGCCAGGTGGGCGACTGCGGTTACCTGACCTCGGGCGCCGCGCGTTTCGATGTACGCGACACCACCAAGACTGGCGGTGCGTTCCTGCACCACGGCGTGATGAGCGCCGGCAGCCTGACCGTTGCCGCCCCCGTCGAAACCCAGGTGGATGCTGACGTGCGTCACGCCACGGCGCTCAACCACTCGGCCACCCACTTGCTCCACGCCGCGTTGCGCCAGGTATTGGGCGAGCACGTGCAGCAGAAGGGCTCGTTGGTCGACAGTCAGCGCCTGCGTTTTGACTTCAGCCACTTTGAAGCCATCAAGCCTGAACAGATCAAGGCCCTGGAAGAGATCGTCAACGCCGAGATTCGCAAGAACACCCCGGTCGAGACCGAAGAAACCGACATCGAAACCGCTAAGCAAAAAGGCGCCATGGCGCTGTTCGGCGAGAAGTACGGCGACGAAGTGCGCGTGCTGAGCATGGGCGGTAGCTTCTCGGTGGAGTTGTGCGGTGGTATCCACGCCAACCGTACCGGCGACATCGGCCTGCTCAAAATTATCAGTGAAGGCGGCGTGGCCTCTGGCGTGCGCCGTATCGAAGCGGTCACCGGCGCCCAGGCGCTGGCGTACTTGAACGCTGCCGAAGAGCAGCTCAAGGAAGCGGCCAGCCTGGTCAAGGGCAGCCGCGACAACCTGCTCGACAAACTGTCGGCGGTGCTGGAGCGCAACCGTGCGCTGGAAAAACAACTGGAGCAGTTGCAAGCCAAGGCCGCCAGCGCGGCCGGTGACGATCTGTCGGCGTCTGCCCTGGATATCAAAGGTGTGAAAGTGCTGGCCGTGCGCCTGGACGGTCAGGATGGCAAGGCGCTGTTGGCCCTTGTCGATCAGTTGAAGAACAAGCTCGGCCGCGCAGTGATCCTGCTCGGCAGTGTCCATGAGGAAAAGGTCGTTCTGGTTGCGGGCGTAACCAAAGACCTGACCGGTCAACTCAAGGCCGGTGATCTGATGAAGCAAGCGGCTGCGGCCGTGGGCGGCAAGGGCGGTGGTCGTCCAGATATGGCGCAAGGCGGCGGTACTGACGCCAGCGCCCTGGATGCGGCGCTGGCCTTGGCCGTGCCTTTCGTGGAACAGGCTATTTAAGGCAGCCGCCCGGTCTGTCGTCCCATGGCGGGCCGGGTAGTTGTCGAGTGATTATTGGGCGCCCTTCATGGGCAGAGGCGGCTTTGAAATGGCTTTGATCGTACAGAAATTTGGAGGCACCTCGGTCGGCACTATCGAGAGAATCGAGCAGGTCGCCGACAAGGTTAAGAAGTTTCGCGAAGCCGGCGATGACCTGGTGGTTGTGTTGTCCGCGATGAGCGGCGAAACCAATCGCCTGATCGATCTGGCCAAGCAGATCAGCGGTGAGGAGCAACCGGTTCCCCGCGAGCTGGATGTGATTGTCTCCACCGGTGAGCAAGTGACCATCGCGTTGCTGGCCATGGCGCTAATCAAGCGCGGTATCCCGGCGGTGTCGTACACCGGCAACCAGGTCCGGATCCTGACCGATAGCGCGCACAATAAAGCGCGTATCCTGCAAATCGATGACCAGAAGATCCGTGGTGACCTCAAGGCGGGTCGCGTGGTGGTGGTCGCCGGTTTCCAGGGTGTTGACGAGCACGGCAACATCACCACTCTGGGCCGTGGCGGCTCCGACACCACCGGTGTGGCGCTGGCGGCGGCCCTGAAGGCCGACGAGTGCCAGATCTACACCGATGTGGACGGTGTCTACACCACCGATCCGCGGGTGGTGGCCCAGGCCCAGCGCCTGGACAAGATCACCTTCGAAGAGATGCTGGAAATGGCCAGCCTCGGTTCCAAGGTGCTGCAGATCCGTGCGGTGGAGTTCGCCGGCAAGTACAACGTTCCGCTGCGCGTACTGCACAGCTTCAAGGAGGGTCCGGGCACCCTCATTACTATTGATGAAGAGGAATCCATGGAACAGCCGATCATTTCCGGCATCGCGTTCAATCGTGATGAAGCCAAGCTGACCATCCGTGGTGTGCCAGACACCCCCGGCGTGGCGTTCAAGATTCTCGGCCCGATCAGCGCCGCGAACATTGAAGTCGATATGATCGTGCAGAACGTGGCGCACGATAACACCACCGACTTCACCTTCACCGTGCACCGCAACGACTACCAGGCGGCCCAGACCGTGCTGGAGAACACTGCGCGCGAGATCGGTGCCCGTGAAGTGGTAGGCGACACCAAGATCGCCAAGGTGTCGATCGTCGGTGTCGGCATGCGTTCCCATGCGGGCGTTGCCAGCCGCATGTTCGAGTCGCTGGCCAAGGAAACTATCAACATCCAGATGATTTCGACCTCGGAAATCAAGGTTTCCGTGGTGATCGAAGAGAAATACCTGGAACTGGCCGTGCGCGCCCTGCACACGGCTTTCGAACTGGACGCACCGGCCCGACAGGGCGAGTGATGCGTTTCCCCAAAGGGCGCGGATGATCCGCGCCCTTTGTTTTTTTGAATAGCGCGACTCTGGCCTGTTCTTTTGCTCGCGCTAGTCAATACTTAGGCGTGTAGGGTTGCGACCATTCTGGTTGTAGGTCGAATGCCTTTTTTTTGCAGACTGTAGTCCCTGAAATGTAATGCGTGAGGAGAAAGGTATGCTGATTCTGACTCGTCGGTGCGCAGAAAGCCTGATTATTGGTGATGGCGAAATCACTGTGACCGTGCTCGGTGTCAAAGGCAATCAAGTGCGTATTGGTGTCAATGCCCCGAAAGAGGTGGCGGTTCACCGTGAGGAAATTTACCTGCGGATCAAGAAAGAGAAGGACGAAGAACCAAGCCATTAATTTTTATCGTTTTTTATGTTTGCAAACGGGGATAAAGCTGGTTAATATACGCCCCGTGTTGCGGAGAGCTGGCCGAGTGGCCGAAGGCGCTCCCCTGCTAAGGGAGTACACCTCAAAAGGGTGTCGGGGGTTCGAATCCCCCGTTCTCCGCCATTATTTTTTAGTACGTTGTAATCTGGCTTGTTCTGTAAGTTGTTGAATTTACTAGAAAAAGAGCTTTACAAAAAGATTTGACGGCCTATAATGCGCGGCAACAAATGCACTCGTAGCTCAGCTGGATAGAGTACTCGGCTACGAACCGAGCGGTCACAGGTTCGAATCCTGTCGAGTGCACCATTTAAGAGTTAGTTGCAGCAATGCAGGTGACTTGCTACAAGCCAGTTGTGATCTGGTCTAAAAACACAAATTGCACTCGTAGCTCAGCTGGATAGAGTACTCGGCTACGAACCGAGCGGTCACAGGTTCGAATCCTGTCGAGTGCACCAAACATGAAAAAGCCCCAGGCCTCGCGGTTTGGGGTTTTTTTTCGTCCCGGTTTTTTGGTGGTGCTGCCTTTGTTGGAGGCTGAGCAGGTAGGACGGTTTTGGGCGTGCGCTGTAGTGCTTGTCAGGGCTTGGCGGTGCGGCGGGCTGGCTGGGGCGGCGAAAGAGGGGGTAAGGCCCCTAGGAGAGGTGCTGGCGGCGCTGTGCGATGTACTGGCGTCGGCCAGCCGGGCAAAAAAAACCGCAGCCTTTTTGGGGCTGCGGATGGGGGCGGAGCGCGTTGTTATCAGAACAGCTTGAGCTTCGGTGCTTCTTCGGCCACTGGGGTGTTGGCCCCGGTCTGTTCGTTCCAGCCGCCACCTAAAGCCTTGTACAGATTGACTTCGCTGGTCAGCTGCGCCAAACGGTCGCTAATCAGCGCTTGTTGCGCGCTGAACAGGGAGCGTTGAGCGTCGAGGAACGTCAGGTTGCTGTCCACACCGATGCGGTAGCGTCGCTCAGCCAGACGGTAGTAGTCCTGGTTGGCGTTGACGAAGTCCTGTTGCGCCTGCAATTGCTGGTTGAAGGTCTGGCGTGCAGCCAAGCCATCGGAGACTTCCTGGAAGGCGGTCTGGATGGACTTCTCGTACTGCGCCACGGTGATGTCTTTCTGGATTTTCGAGTAATCCAGGCTGGCGCGCAGGGCGCCGGCGTTGAAGATCGGCAGGTTGATCTGCGGCTGGAACAGCCAGGTGCCCGAACCGCCCTTGAACAGCCCCGACAGATCCGGGCTCAGCGTGCCGGCATTGGCCGTCAGGCTGATACTGGGGAAGAACGCAGCCCGCGCGGCGCCAATGTTGGCGTTGGCGGCCTTGAGCTTGCGCTCGGCTTCGAGGATGTCCGGGCGACGTTGCAGCAGGTCGGACGGCAGGCCTGCTGGCAGTTCGCTCAGCAGGTCAGCCGACAGCGGCTGGCCCTGGCCCAGGTTGTCCGGTAGGCCGGTGCCCAGCAGCAGGGTCAGGCTGTTTTCGTCCTGGGCCACCTGGCGGGTGTAGCGCGCCAGTTGTACGCGGGCGTTTTCCACCGAGGTGCGCGACTGGCTCAGGTCCAGGGCCGAGGCCACGCCCACTTCATTGCTGCGCGAGGTGAGGCGGTAGCTTTCTTCGTATGCGGCCAGGGTGTCCTGGGTCAGCTTGAGCAGCTCCTTGTCGGCCTGCCAGGTCAGGTAGGCATTCGCCACGCTGGCCACCAGGCTGATCTGGGTGCTGCGCCGGGCTTCTTCGGTGGCGAAGTAGCTTTGCAGCGCTTGCTCGCTGAGGCTGCGCACGCGGCCGAACAGGTCCAGCTCATAGGCGCTGACGCCCACGGTGGCTGAGTATTGGCTGGTGATGGCCGACTCGCCGGTCTGCGACAGGCGCTCCGGCGTGCGTTGGCGGCTGCCGCTGCCGTTGGCGGACACGGCCGGGAACAGGTCGGCGCGCTGGATGCGGTACTGGGCCGCGTAGGCGTCGATGTTCAGGGCCGCGACGCGCAGGTCGCGGTTGTTCTGCAGGGCGGTCTGGATCAACTGCTGCAGCGCCGGGTCGTGGAAGAACTGGCGCCAGCCCTGCTCGGCGGCGGCCGTGTTGGCAGCCTGGGCCGGCGAATACGCCGGCCCTTGCGGGAACTGCCCGGCGACAGGCGCCTGGGGCTGCTGATAATCGGGTATCAGCGAGCAGCCACCGAGCACGAATGCGGCGACTGCCAGGGAGAGTAGCGACTTGCTCATTAGCCAGCCTCTTTAGGAGTTACAGGTGCGTCGTCCTGGTCCGCGTTTTTGCGGCGGCCCATCGAAGACACAGTGACGAAGAACAGTGGGACCCAGAAGATCGCCAGAACGGTGGCCGTAATCATGCCGCCGATCACGCCGGTGCCGATGGCGTGTTGGCTGCCTGAGCCGGCGCCGGTGGAGATCGCCAGGGGCACCACGCCCAGGACAAACGCCAGGGAAGTCATGATGATCGGCCGCAGTCGCATCCGGCAGGCCTCGATGGCCGCGTCGGTAAGGCTGCGCCCTTGTTCGTGCAGTTCCTTGGCGAACTCGACGATCAGAATGGCGTTTTTAGACGCCAGGCCGATGGTCGTCAACAAGCCCACTTGGAAGTACACGTCATTGGATAGCCCGCGCAGGCTGGTGGCCAGCAGCGCTCCGATGATCCCCAGGGGCACCACCAGCATGACCGCGATTGGAATCGACCAACTTTCGTACAGCGCCGCCAGGCACAGGAACACCATCAGCAGGGACAACGCATACAGCGCCGGCGCTTGCGAGCCGGACAAGCGTTCCTCATAGGACAGCCCCGTCCAGGAGATGCCCACCCCCGCCGGGAGTTTCGCCGCCAGGGCTTCGACTTCCGCCATCGCCTCACCGGTGCTGTAGCCAGGCGCCGGGGCGCCGAGCACTTCCATCGCTTCCACGCCGTTATAACGCGATAGCTTCGGTGCACCGTAGATCCACTCGCCCTTGGCGAAGGCCGAGAACGGAACCATGGTGCCGCTGGCGTTGCGCACGTACCACTTCTTGATGTCCTCGGGGCTCATGCGAGCGCCCGGCAGGCCCTGTATGTAGACCTTCTTCACCCGACCGCGGTCGATGAAGTCGTTGACATAGCTGCTGCCCAGGCCAATGGACAGGGTGCTGTTGATGTCAGTCAGGGAAACGCCCAGGGCACTGGCGCGCTCGTCATCGATGGTCAGTTGGTACTGCGGCTCGTCGTTCAGACCGTTAGGGCGGACTTGGGACAACACCTTGCTCTGGGCGGCCATGCCCAGAAACTGATTGCGCGCGGCCATCAGCTTGTCATGGCCGATACCGGCGCGGTCTTGCAGGAACACGTCGAAACCGGTGGCGTTACCCAGCTCCAGTACCGCGGGCGGGGCGAAGGCGAACACCATGGCATCGCGGAAACTGAAGAAGTGCTGCTGGGCGCGGTTGGCGAGGTTGAACACGCTGTTTTCCGCAGAACGCTGATCCCAGGGTTTGAGCATGATGAAGGCCATGCCCGAACTCTGGCCGCGGCCGGCGAAGTTGAAGCCGTTCACGGTAAACACCGAAGCCACGGCGGCGGATTCTTCCTTGAGCAGGTAGGCGCGCATTTCGTCGACCACCACTTGCGTGCGCTCGGCGCTGGAGCCGGCCGGAGTCTGCACCTGGGCGAACAGTACGCCCTGGTCTTCCTCGGGCAGGAACGCGGTCGGGATGCGGGTGAACAGCCAGACCATGCCGACGACGATCACCAGGTACGCGAGCAAATACGGCGCCTTGTGCTTGAGCATGTTGCCCACGCCGCGCTCGTAGCTGCGTACCCCACGGTCGAAGTTGCGGTTGAACCAGCCGAAGAAGCCGCGCTTGGGCGTGCCGTGCTCGCCCTTGGGAATGGCCTTGAGCATGGTGGCGCACAGGGCCGGGGTGAAGATCAGGGCGACCAGTACCGACAGGGCCATGGCCGAGACGATGGTGATCGAGAATTGCTTGTAGATCACACCGGTGGAACCGCTGAAAAACGCCATCGGCAGCAGTACCGCCGACAGTACCAGGGCAATACCGATCAGGGCGCCCTGGATCTGGCCCATGGATTTCTTGGTGGCTTCCTTGGGTGACAGGCCTTCCTCGCTCATCACCCGTTCGACGTTTTCGACAACCACGATGGCATCGTCCACCAGCAAGCCGATGGCCAGCACCATGCCGAACATGGTCAGGGTGTTGATGCTGAAACCGAACGCCGCGAGGATGCCGAAGGTGCCCAGCAGTACCACGGGCACGGTCATGGTGGTGATGACCGTGGCACGGAAGTTCTGCAGGAACAGGAACATCACCAGGAACACCAGCACGATCGCCTCGACCAGGGTTTCAACCACACCCTTGATCGATTCGGTCACCACAGGCGTGGTGTCGTACGGGAACACCACTTCCATCCCTTGCGGGAAGAACGGCTTGAGGCCGTCGATGGTGGTACGCAGTGCCTTAGCGGTGTCCAAGGCGTTGGCGCCGTTGGCCAGTTTGACCGCCAGGCCCGAGGCCGGTTTACCGTTGAACTGCGCGCTGATGCTGTAGTTTTCGCCGCCCAGGCCCACTTCGGCGACGTCGCCGAGGCGCACTTGCGAACCATCCTTGTTGACCTTGAGCAGGATGGCCTTGAACTGCTCGGCGGTTTGCAGGCGGGTCTTGCCGATGATGGTGGCGTTCAGTTGCTGGCCGGCGACGGCCGGCAGGCCGCCCAGTTGCCCGGACGACACCTGGACGTTCTGCGCCGCCACGGCGGTCTTCACGTCGGAGGGGGTCAGGTTGAAGTTGTTCAGTTTGGCCGGGTCGAGCCAGATACGCATGGCGTACTGGGCACCGAACACCTGGAAGTCACCCACGCCCGCGGTACGCGAGATCGGGTCCTGCATGTTGGACACGATGTAGTTGGACAGGTCGTCCTTGGACATGCTGCCGTCCTGGGAAACCACGCCAATCACCAGCAGGAAGTTCTTCACTGCCTTGGTCACGCGGATGCCCTGTTGCTGTACTTCCTGGGGCAACAGCGGTGTGGCCAGGTTCAGCTTGTTCTGCACCTGGACCTGGGCGGTGTCGGAGTTGGTGCCCTGCTCGAAGGTCGCGGTGATGGTCATGCTGCCGTCGGAGTTACTTTCCGAGGACACATAACGCAGGTTGTCGATCCCGTTGAGCTGCTGCTCGATCACCTGCACCACGGTGTCCTGCACGGTCTGCGCGGACGCACCCGGGTAGGTCACGGAGATGGCGATGGCCGGCGGCGCAATGCTGGGGTACTGGTTGATGGGCAGTTTCAGGATCGAAAGGGCACCGACCAGCATAATCACCAAGGCGATGACCCAGGCGAAGATTGGACGGTCGATAAAGAATTTCGACATGGTTTATTCCCCTTTGCTGCCGGCAGCGGTGTCTGCTGGCTGCGCAGGGGCTTTGGGGCTCTTGGCCACGTTGGTCGCCTCGCTGGCTTTGACTTCGATGCCCGGCTTGACGTACTGCAGGCCTTCGGTAATCAGGCGATCGCCGGCCTTGAGGCCGTCTTCGACCAACCATTGGCTGCCCACGGTGCGGCTGGCCTTGAGCTGGCGCAGTTCAACCTTGTTGTCGGGCCCGACCACCAGCGCGGTCGGCGTGCCCTTGAGGTCGCGGGTTACACCCTGCTGCGGTGCAAGGATCGCGGCGGTGTTCACGCCGGCCTGCAATTGCGCGTGGACGAACATGCCCGGCAGCAATGTGTGGTCGGGGTTGGGGAACACGGCGCGCAGGGTCACGGAGCCGGTGGTTTCGTCCACCGAGACTTCGGAGAACTCCAACTTGCCGTCCAGGCGATACTCGCTGCCGTCTTCCAGGGTCAGCTTGACCTTGGCCGCGTTGTCGCCGGCCTTTTGCAAGCGGCCGCTTTCCAGCTCACGGCGTAACTCCAAGAGCTCCACGGAGGACTGGGTGACATCGACGTAGATCGGGTCCAGTTGCTGGATCACGGCCATGGCGTTGGCCTGGCCGCTGCTGACCAGCGCGCCCTCGGTCACCGAGGAGCGGCCGACGCGACCGGAGATTGGCGCCAGCACCTTGGTGTAGCGCACGTTGATCTGCGCGGTTTGCAGGGCGGCTTCCGATTGCAGGCGGTTGGCCTGGGCGGTGTCGAACTCCTGGCGGCTGACGGCTTGCTCGGCGACCAGTTGCTTGTAGCGGTCGGCGATCGACTTGGTCGATTGCAGGTTCGCCTCGGCGCTTTTCAGGGTGGCCTCGTACACGGACGGGTCGATCTGGTACAGCTGTTGGCCGACCTTGACCTCGCCACCTTCCTTGAACAGGCGCTTGAGAATGATGCCATTGACTTGCGGGCGTACTTCCGCAATGCGGTACGCCGTGGTGCGCCCCGGGAGTTCCGAGGTCAGGGTAAAGGCTTGGGGTTGAAGGGTGACGACACCGACCTGAGGGGTTTGAGCGACGGGGGCCGCTTCTTCCTTTTTACATCCGCTGAGCAGCGATGCCAGGGCGACGGCAGTGACCAGAGCGGTAACAGCTGGCTTGAATTGCATGAAGATCCTCGGGTCAGGTACGCGTGTGCGCACAAGAAATGTGGAAAGGGCTGACAAGTGCGCTAGGTGGATAAGTAGCTTGCTATTGAATATACTTACGTTCATGGTTGTTTGTAAACACCTTGACACCACTGCCAAAGTGCTGACAAAGCAGGGCTAAAGGTAGCAATTGTAGGCCGGGGGACGCGTCCCGAGAGACGTCGCCCCACATTTATTCAGATGCCCTTCACGCATCGCCGCTGCATCCTGATTGAGGTTGTATTGCCATGGTCCGTCGTACCAAAGAGGAAGCCCAGGAAACCCGAAGCCAAATTCTCGAAGCTGCCGAGAAAGCCTTCTATGAAAGGGGTGTGGCCCGTACCACATTGGCCGATATCGCCACCCTCGCCGGGGTGACGCGCGGTGCCATCTACTGGCACTTCAGCAACAAGGCGGACCTGGTCCAGGCCATGCTGGACACCCTGCGCGAACCCCTCGACGAAATGGCCAGGGCGAGCGAGAGCGAAGAAGAATTGGACCCTCTGGGCTGCATGCGCAAGTTGCTGGTTCATTTGTTTCATCAAGTTGCACTGGACCCCAAGACTCGACGCATCAATGAGATTTTGTTCCACAAGTGCGAGTTCACCGATGAAATGTGCGACCTGCGCCAACAGCGCCGCGTGGCCGCCCTGGACTGCAACGTGCACATCGAACTGGCCCTGCGCAATGCCGTCAGCCGTGGCCAGATGCCCGCCGACCTGGACACCGCCCGCGCCGCCATCACCTTGCACGCCTATATCGACGGCATCCTCTATGAATGGCTGCTGGCCCCTGACAGCTTCCAGCTGCATGCCGAAGCCGAGCGCTGGGTCGAGACGGGCCTGGACATGCTGCGCCTGAGCCCCAGCCTGCGCAATTGAATCAACATGTGTCAATATCCCCGGCGAGTGCCCCTGCATTATTTACTCGCCCTGCAACAACGGGCTGCTTTTATATAGCGACTGCTGTTAGGTTGATAGGTAGCAAACTACGTATTTTGTAGGAATTTTGTTGCGAGTCTGTGAATGAGTGTGAGTAAGCCATTGTTCAAGGGCGCCGAACAGCCGATCAAAGCCATCGCCCTGATGCTGGCGGCGGTGTTCCTGTTCTCCAGCCACGACACCCTTTCCAAATACCTTTCCGGCTTCTACCCCATCGTCATGGTGGTGTGGATCCGCTACGTGGTGCACACCCTGCTGATGCTGGTGATCTTCGTGCCACGCACCGGGTTCAGCACGGTGGTGCGCACCAAGCGCCCGGGCCTGCAATTGCTGCGGGCCTTGTGCCTGATCGGCGTCAGCCTGCTGTTCACCACGGGCCTGCGCTACATCCCCCTGGCCGAAGCGACCTCGGTGGTGTTCCTCGCGCCGCTGCTGGTCACCGCGCTCTCGGTGCCCTTACTCGGCGAGCGGGTGACTCGGGCGCAATGGCTGGCGGTGCTGGCTGGGTTTATCGGCGTGTTGATCGTGGTGCGCCCGGGCGGGGCGCTGTTCACCCCGGCGATTCTCCTGCCCCTGGCCGCCGCCCTGTGCTTTGGTTTCTACCAACTGCTCACGCGCATGCTCAGCGGCATCGACAGCCCCACCACCAGCAACTTCCTCACCGGCATCCTCAACAGCCTGATAATGACGGCCATCCTGCCGTTTTTCTGGACCACTCCGACCCTGGTTCACGGCCTGTTCATGATCGGCCTGGGCACTTGCGGGATGTTCGGCCACATGCTCATGACCCAGGCCTTTCGCCACGCCGCCCCGGCCATGCTGGCGCCATTCAGCTATGGGCAGATCCTCTTCGCCGGTCTCTACGGCTACCTGATTTTCGACCACACCCCCGACCGCTTCGCGGTGGTGGGCATCACGGTGATCTGCCTCAGCGGCCTGGCCGTGGCCTGGGCGCAGCGCAAAAAAGACTGACCGCGGCCCACAAAGCCAAAAGCCTCGGCGCTCACACGCCGGGGCTTTTGGCTTTTGATTTTAGGTTCCCCGTGGGCGTTCTGTCTCTGCTCCAGGCTCCTGCCCTCACCCCACGGGCAGCATGAGCATTTTCGGATCGGTCCTACTCGTGCATGGCCCCTGTCCGACATGTGGTTTCACTTACCCCATGCTCATATTTGTGCGCTCAGGCGAACCGCTATCCCTTTCCCGTAGATGAGCGTCCGTCGCCCTCAGCCACACAAGGACGCCCCCGATGAGCAACCCCACCTACGCCGTAATCGCCGAACTGCGCACCCGGCTTGTGCCGAATCGGCCGAGCGATCGACTGATCGCCATCCCTCGGGATATGCCCGGTATTGTGATTTTTTTGCATGGCGTCAATGACCCCGGCGCCGCCTATGAGTCAGTGGAAACCGGGCTGATGCAAGGCTTGAACGAGCGCCTGCACCGCCCGGATTTGTGTGCAGGGCGGTATGGGGCGGACTTCGCGGCGGCGAAGGCGACCCCGGTGAAGGAGCGGCGCGGTAGCGCCGAGGAAGTCGCCGACGACCCCGACACCTACCTCTACAAACGCAGCACCGATAAAACCACCCGCAGTTGTTTCATCCCGTTCTACTGGGGGTATCGCGCCGCGCCCAACGAGATAAAACGCGACAAGAACGGCGCCCCGACCCAGCTGCGCACCCAGTATCAGGACGTTTTCGACAATCGCCTGGACCGCCACTTCGCCAAGGGCGGCGGGTTTTTCGCCAATGCCACCAACAACCTGCTGGAGATGTTCGGCGAGGGCTTCAGCAAAGATGCTCAGCCCGGTCGGTTATTTCTTGATCGAACGCGAAGAAACCCCCAACGAAATCCGCGCACGCCTGGCAGTCGACCCCAACGAATGGAGCAACAACAGTTATCACTCGGCGGTGTTGCGCAGCCCGGAAAACCACCGCTGGGTGACGGCGATGGATGTGGCGGTGGGGCAGGGTAAATGCTTGGACGATCCGCATATTCGTGAGGTGCTGATTGCGGTGGCGGATTGGCGGATGAGTAAGGAGCTGTTCAACGACGGGATAACACAAATGCCTGGCTGGCCAAAGCTCAGTGCCCAGGCGCGAGCCTTGGTCACTGCCAGCTACCTGTACTACGACGAAGGAACATTCCCCTCCCCGGAATTGGTGCCAATGACGCCGCCCCCACTGGTCAGAAGGCCCGGCCACACAGGAGGTCAATCATGAGCAGCCGACCGCGCTTAACGGTTTTCCTCTGGATCGGTCTGTTCCTGGCGCTCGGCTGGCTGACGTTCGTGACCTATCAAGCGATAACGTACTTAGAGACAGAAGAAATGACGATGAGAAACATTGCGCCACCCACCCTCGTTGGCCTGGCTGCCGTGTGCGGTGTCGTGGCGCTGCTGTATGGCGCGGTGTGGGGCGCCAAGGCCCTGATGCAGTGGGTCAATCCAAGGGGGGCGGTTACGCAACTGGCGCCACTGACCGCCGAGCAAATCGCGGAACGTGAACGGACCTATGCGCTGGAAATCAGGGCGGTGGGGTTAGCGGTGGATCAGGACTATCACTCCACGGTCTGGCGACTCATTCAGGAAAAGAACGATAACTTCAGTTCTATCTACTCACAGAAGGCCGAGGACTATCCTTACTCGGCGGGCACCCGACGTGATAACGCCAGACTTAACACCCGTGCCGCCTTCCGCCATTCCGCCCGCGATGCCGTGGCCTACTGGCCCTTGCCGACCTTTGCGCTTGGCCCTCTCAAACAACCCAAAGACAACGGCGCGGAAACGAACATTGTGAGCGGACGCAATGCTGCCACCCTCGGCGTAACCCTGTTTCTCTGGCAAGACGCGGACAACACCACCCACGCCCAACCCATGATCGAAAAAATCTTCCAACTTTTCGACGAACATCCGCAGGTGCCGCAAGCATTAATCGTCAGCGAGGATGGTGATGTGGTCCGTAGCGCTAACCGGGTAGCCGGAACGCCGGGGCTCCAGGATGGTCACTTCGTACCCAATGTTTACGAAAGCATGACCGGCCTGCTGGTATCGCGCTCGGATCGGGTCGATCAATACCTACGCCCGTTCGCCACCAACGAAGAAGAGGACAACCAGAACAAGCGCACCGATCTGGGCAAGTTATGGGCCTTCTACTGGAAGCATTCTTTTTTATTCGACGATATCTATGCGGCCAAGAAGCAGGCGGAAGGCGTGGAGAATGCGTATGGCCCCGGCACCATGCCAAGCGCCTACTGGCACGCCCAACTCCCGCAGCTGTGGCAAACCCTGAGCAATCGCGGCCCTGGCCATTTCACACCCACCCCTTGGCTGCCCGTGCGTTGGGCCGAACACCAGGTCAAGGAGTTCGACGCCGCGCCCATGCTCGGTTACCTGCACCGCCCGATCAAAGTGGCGATGAGCGACGAAACCGGCAAACGCCTCAAGCCCGCGCTACAGGTCAAAGCCTTGCAAGGCGCCTGGCTCAAAGCCCTGAAAACCTTGCCCGAAGGCGCTGCCCCGGTGCGGGTGTTCTACGACAGCACCGACAACATCGACGGCCTGATTGCCCTCAACAACACCCTGCACACCCTCAACACCGACGGCACCGGTATTGAGCTGGGCAATGTCGACGAAGGCTACGACCTGGGCCGTCGCCTGGGTAATACCGGGGTCAGCAGTGCGCTGGTGGCCATCAACCTGGCTACCATGGCCAGCTACCTCGATGGCGGCACCAGCGCGGTGGTCTACAACGGCAGCGACGGCAGCACCACCGTGCAAATGGTCCGCCCGCCCGACGCAGCCACCAAAGCCCGCAACGCGAAAACCCGCTGGGCCGACCCCTTCCTTTTCGGCGCACCGGGGGTGAGGCAATGAAAGCACCCCAACAGCAGTGGCGGGAGCAGTGGCGGGCACGATCCCGTGCTGCGATAGCGGCACCGCGAATCCCCGAGAGGCTCGCGCTGTTGCGCTAGGCCGAGGGTGCAAAAAAGGCCCGCGTCCAGAAGGGCGCGGGCCTTTTTAGTGAGCGGGCACCTGCGTTACAGCACCGGGTAGTCGATGTAGCCCACCGGGCCTTTGCCGTAGAAGGTTTCCGGGTGCGGCTCGTTGAGCGGTGCATCGGCTTTGAGGCGGGCCGGCAGGTCCGGGTTGGCGATGAACGGGATGCCGAAGGCGACCGCGTCAGCCTTGCCGCTGGCCAGCCAGGCGTTGGCGCTGGCCTTGGTGAAGCGTTCGTTGGCGATGTACGGGCCGCCGAAGGCTTGCTTGAGTTGCGGGCCGAGGCTGTCGGCGCCTTCCTTTTCCCGCGAGCAGATGAACGCGATGCCGCGTTTGCCCAGCTCCCGGGCCACGTAGGTGAAGGTTTCGCTGAGGTTGGCGTCGCCCATGTCGTGGGAATCGGCCCGCGGCGCCAGGTGCACGCCGACGCGGCCGGCGCCCCAGACTTCGATGGCGGCGTCGGTCACTTCCAGCAGCAGGCGCGCGCGGTTTTCCAGGGAGCCGCCGTAGCGATCGGTGCGCTGGTTGGTGCTGCTTTGCAGGAACTGGTCGAGCAGGTAGCCGTTCGCGCCGTGGATCTCCACGCCGTCAAAACCGGCGGCCTTGGCGTTTTCCGCACCCACGCGGTAGGCCTCGACAATGTCGGCCACTTCT
The DNA here is from genome assembly GCF_059862525.1 of Pseudomonas sp. MF08875. NCBI lineage: Bacteria > Pseudomonadati > Pseudomonadota > Gammaproteobacteria > Pseudomonadales > Pseudomonadaceae > Pseudomonas > Pseudomonas sp. MF08875. The sequence goes on along the minus strand of NZ_JCBCUW010000001.1, from coordinate 92,935 downwards.
TCGGTTTCCAGGGCGCGCGGGGTGGGGTAGTCCGCCAGTGGGCGCACCAGGCTGACGTGGCCCTTGGGTTGCAGCGCGCTTGGCGCCACCGGGGTTTCGCCGTTCAGGTACGAGGGATGGGAAATGCGCCCCACGTGCCACAGCTGCAGGAAGATTCGCCCGCCCGCGCCGTGGATGGCGCGGGTGACGTTGCTCCAGCCGCGCACCTGGTCGTTGGACCAGATGCCCGGGGTGTCCGGGTAACCCACGCCCAGGGGCGTGACCGAGGTGGCTTCACTGAGGATCAGGCCCGCGGAGGCACGTTGCACGTAGTACTCGGCCATCAGCGCGTTGGGCACCCGGCCCTCGTCAGCGCGGCAGCGGGTCAGGGGCGCCATGATGATGCGATTAGGCAGTTGGAGGTCGCCGAGGGTGATGGGGTCAAAAATAGTCGTCATGCCAATAATCCTCTGGGTAGTCAGTTAGTTGCGGGGGCCAGGTCAGCATTGCCGCCCTGACGGAAGGTAATGAGAGTCACCAGCAGCGCCAGGATCGCCAAGGCGCCGGCGGCCAGGGGCACGCGGGTCAGGCCCAAGCCGTGGGCGATCACGCTGCCGCCGACCCAGGCGCCGAGGGCATTGCCGACGTTGAACGCGCCGATGTTCAGGGTCGACACCAGGTTCGGCGCGGCCTTGCCGAAGGTCACCACGTTGATCTGCAGCGCCGGCACCGCGGCGAAGGAGGCCACGGCCCACAGGAACAGGGTGATCTCGGTAGGGATCAATGCCACGCTGGTCCAGCTCAGCACTGTGGACACCACGGCCATGGCCACGAATACGCCGATCAGGGTCGCCGCCAGGCGTTTGTCCGCCAGCTTGCCGCCGATGATATTGCCCAGGGTCAGGCCCAGGCCGATCAGCAGCAGGGTCCAGGTCACGCCCTTGGGCGAGACGCCGGTGACGTCCCCCAGCAGCGGCGCGACGTAGGTGAACAGGGTGAACATGGACGCCGAGAACAGCGCCGTCATGCTCAGCGACAGCCAGATCCCCGCACCCTTGAGGGCCGCCAGTTCGGCGCCCATGTCGAGTTTTTCCTCGTCGCGCTTGGCCGGCAGGAAGCGGATCAGGCCGATCAAGGCGATCACGCCAATCACCGTCACCGCCCAGAAGGTCGAGCGCCAGCCGTATTCCTGGCCCAGGGCGGTGCCCAGCGGCACGCCGAGGACGTTGGCCAGGGTCAGGCCGGTGAACATCAGCGCAACGGCCGACGCCCGCTTGTTGGCCGGCACCAGGTTGGCTGCCACCACCGAGCCGATACCGAAGAACGCACCATGGCACAGGGCTGTGACGACCCGGGCGAACATCAGCACGTTGTAGTCACTGGCCAGGGCGCAGAGCAAGTTGCCGATGATGAAGATGCCCATCAACGCCACCAGCGCAGCCTTGCGCGGCAGCCGAGCGGTGGCCAGGGCCATAAAGGGTGCACCGATGGCCACGCCCAGGGCGTAGCCGGTGACCAGCCACCCGGCGCCGGGGATCGACACGCCCAGGTCCGCCGCCACATCGGGCAGAAGGCCCATGATGACGAACTCGGTGGTGCCGATGGCGAAGGCGCTCAAGGCCAGGATGAGGAGCGAGAGGGGCATGGGTGAATCCTTGTGGAACTCTGGGTCAGAGCTCTTTGCTAATGGCGCGGATGAACGCTTGGATCACGTCCTCGTTGCGTTTGAAAAAGTGCCACTGGCCGGCTTTCTGGCTGGTAATCAGGCCGGCCCGTTGCAGGGTCGCCAGGTGTGCGGAGACGGTCGATTGCGACAGGCCGCAGCGTTGGTCGATCTGCCCGGCGCAAATGCCGTACTCGTGGTTGTGGGTCTGGTCGGGGAACTGGACCTTGGGGTCCTTGAGCCAGTTGAGAATGTCTCGCCGTACTGGGTGTGCCAGGGCTTTTATTATTTCGTCGAGGTCAATGTTCATGGCGGTGCTCGGGTGGGTAAAACGTTATATCGCGATGAGGCGAACTTTAAATCGGTATTTCGCGATATACCAATATGATTTTGATCTGACATCAGCATAAATCGGTATATCGAGTTATAACGATATGTAGGGCGCAGTGCTAAGCTGCGCCGATGAACTATCTCGCACATCTTCACCTCGGTGGCCAGCGCCCGGGGCAATTGCTGGGCAGCCTGTATGGCGATTTCGTCAAAGGGCAGTTGCGCGGGCATTACCCGCCGCAAATCGAAGCGGCCATTGCGCTGCACCGCCAGATCGACGTCTTCACCGACCGCCATGCCGTGGTGGGCCAGGCGCTGTCGCGCTTTACCGATACGCGGCGGCGCTATGCGGGGATTGTCTTGGACGTGTTTTTCGACCATTGCCTGGCCCGCGACTGGGCGCAGTACAGCGACGGGCCGTTGGAGCACTTCACGGCCGGGGTGTACCGGGTGCTGGCGGCCGAGCCGTGCCTGCCCGAGCGCTTGGCCCGGGTCGCGCCGCACATGATGGCCAACGACTGGCTGGGTTCGTACCGGGATTTCGCCGTGCTCGAGCAAGTCCTGCGCGGTATCGCCCGGCGCCTGTCACGGCCAGAGGAGTTGAACGCGGCGATGGCGGAACTGGAGCGCTTGTACGAGCCGTTGAGTGACGACTTTCGGCTGTTTTATCCGCAGTTGCAGGTGTTTTCCCACGGTCGCCTGGCGACCTGAAACCCCTGGGGAGTTCCCCCGTGGGAGCGAGCCTGCTCGCGATGGCGGCCAACCCGCCGATACGTTGGGTGGCTGTCACACCGCCATCACGGGCAGGCCCTCCACAGGTCGCCTCACCCCCCCCTATAGCTCACGCCGCAAACGCTGGGCGCACGGGCATCTGCTGGGGGTGGGGCAGGGCGCCAAACAGGGCTTTTTGCACTGCTTGCTGGGCCTCGAAGGCCAGGGCGGCGCGTTCTTTGCCCAGGCTGGGGATGGGTTTGAGCAGGTGGATTTCCACCTCGCCCTGATCGTTGGCGAACAGGCGCATCAGGTGCGAGAGCAAGTCATCGTCGCCAATGAACGGCGCCAGCGGGTCGAGCTGGCCGTGGCGCAAATAGCGGATCGCCACGGGTTGTACCGCGGTGGCGGTGTCGATGGCCGCCGACAGCAAGCGCCCATGGAACGTGCGCAGGGCACGGCCGTCGGTGGTGGTGCCTTCGGGGAACATCAGCAGCGGGTGCTGTTGCTCCAGGTGCCGGCTCATCTGCTTGCGGATCAACTGGCTGTCGCCCGAGCCGCGGCGGATAAACAGGCTGCCGGCCTTGGCCGCCAACCACCCGGCCACCGGCCAGGTGCGCACTTCGGCCTTGGACAGAAACGACAGCGGCGTGAGCATGCCCAGCAGCGGGATGTCGGTCCAGGACACATGGTTGCTCACCCACAGCAACGGTTGTGCCGGCACCTGGCCCAGCACCCGCACGCGAAAGGGCAGGGCGTTGCTCAGGCGCGCCATGAAAAACCGCGACCAGCGCTGGCGCCGCACCATGGAGTTGGCGATGCCCAGGCGCTCGAACAGGCCGAACAGCGTGGCCATGCTCAACCCCAGCGCCACCACCATCAGCACCCGGGCGATGCGCGCGTACACCCGCAACCGGCTCATCACACGGCCGCCTTGAAGTGGCGGGCGTAGCGCGGGCACAACTCGTCGCGCTTGAGCAGGATAAACACGTCGGCCACCTGGAAATCCTCGTCCCAGCACGGCTCGCCGCAGATCTTCGCGCCCAGGCGCATGTAGGCCTTGAGCAGCGGCGGCATCTGCGCGATGACATTGGCCGGCACGTCCAGGTGGGGCAACGGGTTTTTCGGTTCGGCCCGCAGGTGTTCGGTACACAGGTGGCGCTCGCGCAGGCGTTGCATGATCGCCTGGGCCTGCAGGCCACCGTCCTGCATGGGGATGCTGGCGCAGCCCATCAGGTAGCTGTAGCCGCCCTGGTTGAGCACTTCGGCCAATTCGCCCCAGAGCACGGCGATGGTGCCGCCGTTGCGGTACGCCGGGTCAACGCAGGTGCGGCCGATTTCCAGGATCGGGCCTTTGAGGTGGACCAAACCGTGCAGGCTGAACCCTTCTTCGCTGTAGAACCGCCCCAGGCTGCTGGCGGCCTGGTGGTCCAGCAGGCGCGTGGTCGCCACCAGGCGCCCGCTGTTGAGGTCGCGCACGCCGATGTGGGCGCAGTGCACATCGTAGTCATCCATGTCCAGGCCCAGCTCCGCGCCCTTGAGCTTGGCGTTGAACTCGCCACTGAACACGTTGAAGCGCAGGGCCTGGGCCTCGCGCAAGGCCTGGGCGCCGATCAGGCGCTCGGCTTGCAGGTGGCGTTCGGTGCCGGTGTCGGTGCTGCGTGCGAGTTGAGTCATTGCCGATCTCCGTACGGGCCACGGCCCCATCATGGGTGGCAGCCGAGCGACTTTCTTTGTGTCCAATTGTTGTGCAAAGTCAGGCTATGTAGCCCCGGTGTCATCGCCATGAAGCTTTGGTGATGCTTATGTGACAGCCCCTTGAGGACCCTTTCATGCCTTGGTCGACCCTGTTCAATGCGCCTGCGCGAATGCCCGCCCACCCTGACCTGGCGCAGGGTTACAGCGCAGTGCTGGAGCAAATCGGCAGCGTTGCGCCGTTTGAATTGGCGGTGCGCGGTGGCCATGGGGCGGCCACGCCCGGGTGGGCGTTCCTGCTCGGTTACCAGGCTGCGTTGCGCCTGTTGTGGCCCAGTGCACCGCCCACCCTGGGCGCTTTGTGTGCGACCGAACAGCGCAGCCTGCGCCCCAGCGACATGCACACCCGCCTCGACAACTTGCGCCTGAGCGGGCGCAAGGACTTCGTCACCGCCGGTGACGCGGCGGACTGGCTGCTGGTGTCGGCGCGCAGCGAAGCCTTGGGCGAACCTGCACGCCTGAACCTGGCCGTGGTGTACGCCGGGGAGGCCGGCGTGCGCGTGGAAAAACTGCCGCCCATGGCCCTGATGCCGGAGATCAGCCACGGCCGCCTGCACCTGGACAACGCCCACTGCGAACTGCTGGCCGGGGACGGCTGGGACGCCTACGTCAAACCCTTCCGCACCCTGGAAGACACCTACGTGCTCAGCGCCCTGTGCGCCTGGTTGTATGGCGTGGGCCAGGACTGCGCCTGGGCGCAACCCCTGCAACTGCGCCTGCTGGCGCTGTTGGCCGGGTGCGCCGAAGTCAGCCGCCACTGCCCCGACGAGCGCGCCGCCCATGTGCTGCTGGGCGGTGTGTTTGCCCAGTTCGAGGCCCTCAAGCCTGAGTTGGACGCGGCGTTGGCGGCGGGCCCGGCGCTGTGGGCGGGCCTGTGGCAGCGCGACCAGGGCTTGCTGCAACTGGCCGGCGCGGCGCGGGCCCAACGCCTGGCCAAAGCCCTGGCCGGATAAACGCGGCAACTGTCATGTGGCTCGGCTAGGCTTGGCCCACCCCTTCGCCGAGCCCTCGCCATGTTCAAAGGCCTGACCCTGCTGGTTGTGCTGTTGCTGACAAGCCTGGGCGCGCGCGCCGAAAACTGGCCGGGCGAGCAGTGGGACGCCGGCCCGCCCCTGGCCGGCCCGGCGCTCAAGGCCCTGGAAGACTACGCCTTCGCCCCTCGCGACGACGCCACCCGCGAGGGCATCCGCACCGACGCCTTAGTGGTGATCCGCGACGGCCAGGTCATCTACGAACGCTACGCCGCGCCCACCACCGCCGACACCCCGCACCTGACCTGGTCCATCAGCAAAAGCCTGCTGGCCACTCTGCTGGGCGTGGCCCATGGCGAAGGGCATTTTGCCCTCACCGACCCGGCGATGCGCTACTACCCAGCCCTGGCCGGCCACCCGGCCATCACCCTGGCCGACTTGCTGCACTGGGCCTCGGGCCTGGACTGGCAGGAAGACTACGAATACGCGCCGCTCAACTCCTCGGTGGTGGCCATGCTCTACACCCGCGGGCGGGCGGACATGGCCGCCTTCACCGCTGCGCACCCGGCCGCCAGTGCGCCGGGGCGGGCGTTCCGCTATTCCAGCGGCGACAGCAACCTGCTCTCGGCGGCGCTCAAAGGCATGCTCGGCGCGCGGTATGCGGACTATCCCTGGACCGCGCTGTTCGAGCCCCTGGGCATCCGCGGTGCCGTGTGGGAAACCGACGCCAGCGGCACTTTTGTTGCTTCGTCCTATGCCTACCTCACCGCCCGCGACCTGGCGCGCGTGGGCCTGCTGATGCTGCGCGACGGGCGCTGGGAGGGCCGCCAATTGCTACCGCGCCAGTGGGTCGCGTTCAGCCGCCAGCCCTTTGCCGGTTACCGCGCCGGCCAGGACGCCGCCGTGCCGGGCGGCCACTGGTGGCTCAACCGCGCGGTGGGCGGCGCCGACCGGCCCTGGCCCGCCGCCCCGGCCGACGCCTTCGCCGCCCTTGGCCACTGGGGCCAGGCGTTGTATGTGATCCCTGGCGCCAACCTGGTGATCGTGCGCTACGGCGACGACCGTGACGCCAGTTTCCGCCACAACGAACTGCTGGCCCGCATCCTCGCCGCGGTGCAGCCATGAACCGCCGCCCCTGGCTGCGCCGCCCCCCGTTCCTCGGCCTGCTGGGCCTGTTCCTGTTGGCCCTGCTGGCCTGGGCCTGGCAGGCACGCCAGGCCCTTGAGGCGTTTCCCGACATCCTGAGTGCTTACACCGCCAAGGAGTACTGCTCGTGCCGCTACGTGATGCAGCACCCGGCCGCTTACTGCCAAGGCTATGTGCGCCAGTACCTGCCGCTCAGCGGCTTGCGCGACGACCCGGCGACCAAGCAGGTAACCGCCAGCGGCCTGGGCCGAAGTCACGGTGCCGCGTGGTTGGGGGAGCGGGTGGGGTGTCGGTTGGTGGAGTGAGATGCCCCCAACCCCAGTTATGTAGCTACCCATGCAGCGACGGTAGTGGGTCAACCAACCAATGCGCTGGCAGGCAATCTGTGATCGTGGGGGCTGCCGCGCCGCGCCCACAAGGCCTATCGCCATCGATCAGCAGTTTGCAACGGCCCACGGGCCGGGTACTGTTCGCCTCACGTTTCCCGGTTCATGAGTGCCTATGTCCAGCCTTTCCCTGTGCAAAACCCTGTCGGCCGTGCTGTTGGCCTGTACCGCGCTGTCGGCCCAGGCCAATTGGTATTTGGATGGCGAATCTTCGCGTTTGTCGTTTATCACCAGAAAAAACACCCATATCTCCGAAGTTCAGCGCTTTTTGGTCCTGCATGGCAAGGTGGACGCCAAGGGCGCGGCGCAGTTGCAGGTGGAGATGGACTCCGTCCTCAGCGGCATTCCCCTGCGCGATGAGCGCATGCGCCGCGATCTGTTCGAGGTCAAGAGCTTCCCCCAGGCCCTGGTCAGTGCGCAGATCGACCTGCGCCCCATCAACGACCTGGCCCCCGGCGCCCAACTGGAATTGCGCCTGCCCCTGACCGTGACCCTGCACGGCAAGGCCCATAGCTATAACGCCGAGCTGCTGGCCACGCGCCTGGACGACCGGCGCTTTCAGGTCGTGACCCTGGAGCCGTTGGTGCTCAATGCCCGTGACTTCGACCTGCAACCGGGCCTGGAGGCCCTGCGCAAAGCGGCCGGGCTCAAGGCCATCAGTTTGTCGGTGCCGGTGGGTGCGGTGCTGATTTTCACGGCGCGCTGACATGAGCGGCGGGGTGTTCCCCTGGCGTGAAGGCAACCGCTTCGAGCTGTTGATCGACGGCCCGCAGTTTTTCCCGCGCATGCTGGTGGCCATCGCCCGCGCCGAGCAGCAGGTGGAACTGGAGCTGTACCTGGTGGAGGCGGGCGCCTGCGCTGAAGCCATGGTCCAGGCCCTGGTACAAGCCGCCGAGCGCGGTGTGCGGGTGCGTTGCCTGTTCGACGACTACGGCAGCCTGGCCTTCACCCTAGGGCTGCGTCGGCGCCTGACCGATGCCGGGGTCGAGTTGCGCTTCTACAACCGCCTCAGTTGGCGGCGCTGGGTGCGTAACCTGTACCGCGACCACCGCAAACTGCTGCTGGTGGACCAGGGCCTGGCGGTGGTCGGTGGCACGGGGGTGACGGATGAGTTCTGGATGCCCGGCGAAGACGTCAGCCAATGGCACGAAGTGATGGTGCAGATCAGCGGGCCGCTGGTGCTCGATTGGCAAATGCTGTTCGACCGCCAGTGGCTCGCCAACCGCCACCGCACGGCGTGGAAACCCACCTCGCACTTTGGCCTGCAACGCCTGCCCCGGGTGCCGCCCAGTGGTTCGGGCATGGGCCGGGTGGCCTACGCCGACGCCCGCCAGCACCGCGACATCCTCCAAGCCCTGGTGCGTGCCCTCAACAGCGGGCAACGGCGGATTTGGCTGGCCACGCCGTATTTTCTGCCTACCTGGAAAGTGCGCCGCTCCCTGCGCAAGGCTGCCGCCCGGGGCGTGGACGTGCGCCTGTTGCTCACCGGGCCGCGCACCGACCACCCCTCGGTGCGTTATGCCGGGCACCGCTACTACCCACGGCTGCTCAAGGCCGGGGTGCGGATTTTTGAATACCAGCCGTGTTTTTTGCACCTGAAAATGGTGCTGGTCGATGACTGGGTGAGCATTGGCTCATGCAACTTCGACCACTGGAACCTGCGCTTCAACCTGGAAGCCAACCTCGAAGCCCTCGACCCGGACCTGACCCGGGCCGTGGCGGCCAGTTTCGAGGCCGATTTCGCCCAAAGCGAAATCGTCAGCCTGCAGGATTGGCAGCGCCGCCCGTTGTGGCGGCGGGTCAAACAGCGGATATGGGGTTGGGTGGACCGAGTGGTGGTCAACTTGCTGGATAGGCGCGGCTGAGCCGGGCAGCGATTAATGCGAACAACTGTGGGAGCGGGCTCGCCCGCGATGGCGGATGACCGGCCAGCCCATCTGCTGGCTGACCCACCGCAACCGGGGGGGGCGTGCGGAGCGCCGCCCGGCCCGTTCCCACATCAGCCCCACCGTTTTCAGTCAGAGCAACTCAAAACTCTGCTGCTTCACATCCCGCGAGTTGAGGCCGATCTGCACGTTGAACTTGCCCGGTTCGGCGGCGTATTGCAGTTGGGTGTTGTAGAACTTCAAGTCGTCCTCGCTCAGGGTAAAGCGCAGCACCTTCTCTTCGCCGGCCTTGAGCATCAATTTCTGGAAGCCCTTGAGCTCCTTGACCGGGCGGATCATCGAGCCGGTGACGTCCTGCACGTACAACTGCACCACGGTTTCGCCATCGCGCCGGCCGGTGTTCTTGACCTTGATGGTGGCGTCCAGGGTGCCGCTTTTGTTCAGCGTGGTGGACGACAGCGCCATGTCACTGAGGCTGAAGTCGGTGTAGCTCAGGCCATAGCCGAACGGGTACAGCGGCCCGGTGGTGTCGTCGAAGTATTGGGAGGTGTAGTTGCCGGGTTTGCCCGGGGTGAACGGGCGGCCGATGCTCAGGTGGTTGTAGTAGGTGGGGATCTGGCCTACCGAGCGTGGGAAGGTCAGGGGCAGTTTGCCCGACGGGTTGTAGTCGCCGAACAGCACGTCGGCGATGGCGTTGCCGCCTTCGGTGCCGGCGAACCAGGTTTCCAGGATGGCGTCGGCCTGTTCCTTCTCGTCCACGATCGACAGCGGCCGGCCGTTCATCAGCACCAACACCAATGGCTTGCCGGTGGCCTTGAGGGCTTTAATCAGTTCGCGTTGGCTGGCCGGAATGTTCAGGTCGGTGCGGCTGGAGGATTCGTGGGACATGCCCCGCGACTCGCCCACCGCGGCCACCACCACATCGGCCTGCTGCGCGGCTTTCACCGCCTCGGCGATCAGTTGCGCGGCCGGGCGCGGGTCATCCACCACTTCCGGGGCGTCGAAGTTGAGGAAGTTCAGGTAGCCGAGCACCTTGGCATCGCCCGTGATGTTGGCGCCGCGGGCGTAGGTCAGGGTGGCTTGCTGGCCCATGGCCGCGCGCATGCCGTCGAACAGGGTCACCGATTGGTCCGGGCGCCCGGCGGCGGCCCAACTGCCCATCATGTCGATGGGCGCCTTGGCCAGCGGGCCGACCAGGGCGATTTTCGCGGTCTTGGCCAGCGGCAGGGTCTGGTTGCGGTTTTCCAGCAGCACCAGGCTGCGGCGCGCCACGTCGCGGGCTTCGCTGCGGTGCATGCGCTCAGGGGCGTAGAGGTCGGCCGGGTCTTGCTCGGCCTTGCCGATGCGCAGGTACGGGTCCTTGAACAGGCCCATGTCGTACTTGGCGCCCAGCACTTCGCGCACGGCGTTGTCGATGTCGCTCTGGGCGATGTCGCCGGCCTTGAGCAGCCCCGGCAGTTCCTTGCCGTACAGGCTGTCGTTCATGCTCATGTCGATGCCGGCCTTGATCGCCAGTTTCGCCGCCTCGCGGCCATCGCGGGCCACGCCGTGGTTGATGAGCTCGAACACTGCGCCATGGTCGCTCACGGTCAGGCCCTTGAAGCCCCATTCCTTGCGCAGCAGGTCTTGCATCAGCCAGGTATTGGAAGAGGCCGGCACGCCGTTGATGGAGTTGAGCGCGGTCATCACCCCGCCGGCACCGGCGTCGATGGCGGCGCGGTAGGGCGGCAGGTAGTCCTGGTACATCTTGACCAGGCTCATGTCGACGATGTTGTAGTCACGCCCGCCCTCGACCGCGCCGTACAGGGCGAAGTGCTTGACGCTGGCCATGATGCTGTCGGCCGCGCTCGGCGCCGGGCCCTGGAAGGCGCGGACCATCACCTGGGCGATGCGTGAAACCAGGTAGGTGTCTTCGCCAAAGCCTTCGGAGGTGCGGCCCCAGCGTGGGTCGCGGGACACATCGACCATCGGCGCGAACGTCAGGTCGATGCTGTCGGCGGCGGCTTCCTTGGCGCTGATGCGCCCGCTCAGGCCAATGGCGTCCATGTCCCAGGAGGCGGCCAGCGCCAGGGGGATCGGGAAAATCGTGCGGTGCCCGTGGATCACGTCATAGGCGAAGAACATCGGGATCTTCAGGCGGCTGCGCATCGCCGCGTCCTGCATCGGCCGGTTTTCCGGGCGGGTGATGGAGTTGAACGTGCCGCCGATGCGTCCGGCGGCGATTTCCTTGCGGATCAATTCGCGGGGCATTTCCGGGCCGATGCTGATAAGGCGCAACTGGCCGATCTTTTCGTCCAGGGTCATCTGCTTGAGCAGGTCACTGACGAACGCTTCCTTGTTATCGGCGGTGGCGGCCCACGCGCCAGGGCTGGCCAGGGCGATGGCCAGGCTCAGCAAACACAACTTCTTCATCAATATTGTTCTCGGGGTGCGAGCGGGCCTCGTTATAAAAAAACGCAGCCCGTTCGCCAAAAAATAGGGAGCGGCTATTGTTGTTCGGGTGTTGTGCAGGTAAATACCGCACACTCGGCAACGACTTTTCGCACAGGGCATCTTTTAGCTCAAAGGCTTGATGCTTGCCAGTAGCGGCGCAACATTAAAGTGCCAGGCACTGGCCAGCGCCGGTTCCAATTCTCCGAGGGAGCGTCACCACCATGAACACACCAAACGGTTATCGCGCAGGTTGGCAGCTGGCGGTCTTGCTGCTGGTCGGCACGCTGCTCAGCGGCTGCGGCATCAACACCATTCCCACCCTGGACGAGCAGGCCAAGGCCGCTTGGTCCCAGGTGCAGAACCAGTACCAGCGCCGCGCCGACCTGATCCCCAACCTGGTGGAAACGGTCAAGGGCTACGCCCAGCACGAACAGGAAACCCTCACCGCCGTGATCGAGGCGCGGGCCAAGGCCACGTCCATTCAGGTGGACGCCAGCACCCTGGACAACCCGGAAAAGCTCAAACAGTTCCAACAGGCCCAGGACCAACTCACCGGCGCCCTCAGCCGTTTGATGGTGGTGTCCGAGCGCTACCCGGACCTCAAGGCCAACCAGAACTTCCTGGCCCTGCAATCGCAACTCGAAGGCACCGAGAACCGCATCAGCGTGGCGCGGCGCGACTTCATCCTCGCGGTGCAGAAGTACAACACCGAGCTGCGCACCTTCCCTGGCCGCTTGTGGCACAGCGTGATGTACAGCGACCTGCCGATCCGCGAGAACTTCGAGGCCACCAGCCCCGACGCCGACAAAGCCCCGCAAGTGAAGTTCTAAGGAACCTGCCATGCGCCTGTTGAACATCGGCCTGTCGCTGCTCTGGGCCTTGGCCCTCACGGCCCAGGCCGAACTCAAGTTCCCCGAACTCAGCGGGCGGGTGGTCGATACCGCGAACCTGATCGAGCCCGCTGTGCGCCAGCAACTGGCCCAGCAACTGGCCGCCCACGAGCAGACCACCGGTGAGCAAGTGGTGGTGGTCACCCTGCCTGACCTGCAAGGCACCAGCATCGACGACTTCGGTTACCAGTTGGGGCGCCACTGGGGCATCGGCCAGAAAGACAAGAACAACGGCGCGCTGTTGATCGTCGCCCGCGACGAGCGCAAGTTGCGCATCGAAGTCGGCTATGGCCTGGAAGAGCGCCTCACCGACGCGCAATCCTCGATCATCCTCAACCAGGTCATCACCCCAGCCTTCAAGAACGGCCAGTTCAGCAAGGGCATCAGCGACGGCGTCGCCGCGATGCTGTTGGTGCTGGGCGGCAGCCCCCTGGATGAGCCGGTGGCCGGGCCCAGCACGCGCCATTCGGGCATTTTGCTGTTCGGGCTGCTGATCCTGGTGGTGTTCGTGATGCTCGGCGGGGGTGGCGGGCGCGGGCGTGGGCGCGGTGGCCCCGGCGCAATAGTCGGCGGTATTCTCGGCGGCTTGGCCAGCGGCGGTTTCGGCGGCGGCGGGGGCGGCGGAGGCTTTGGCGGTGGCGGCGGCAGCTTCGGCGGCGGCGGTGCATCGGGCGGCTGGTGACAACAACCCTGAACAGGCAGTGCTAACCATGGCTTTATTGAGTGAATACGAACAACGGCAAGTGGCCCAGGCCATTGCCCGGGTCGAGCGGCAAACCGACGCCGAACTGGTCACTGTGCTGGCGGCGCGGGCCGACGACTACGCCTACATCCCGCTGCTGTGGGCCAGCCTGTTGGCGCTGGTGGTGCCGGGCGTGGTGCATTACGCCAGCGGCTGGATGAACATGCACAGCCTGCTGCTGACCCAATGGGTGAGTTTTGTGGTGCTGTGCCTGGTGTTTCGCTTGCCGGCCCTGACCAGCTACCTGATCCCCCGCTCGGTGCGCCACTGGCGCGCCTCGAACCTGGCGCGGCGCCAGTTCCTGGAGCAGAACCTGCACCACACCGTGGGCAGCACCGGGGTGCTGATTTTTGTCAGCGAGGCCGAGCGCTACGTGGAAATCCTGGTGGACGAAGGCATCTCCCGGCGCCTCGATAACCAGGCCTGGGAAACCATCGTCAGCACCTTCACCGCCCAAGTGAAGCAAGGCCAGACCCTGGCGGGCTTCATCGCCTGCATCGAAGCCTGCGGCGAACTGCTCAAGGAACACGTGCCGCTGACCCACGAACGCAACGAATTGCCCAACCGCTTGGTGGTGCTGGCCTGAGTGTGTGGGCCGTGGGGTAAATAACTGCGTGTCCCCAAGGCCCAACCCCCCTAAAATGCGCGCCACTTTCCGATTCGCACTCGCCGAGGCGCCTTGCTTATGTCCGTTCCTGCCACCCCCGCCAGCGGCGATCACCACGCTCAATTTCTCGACCTGTTGCGCGCCAGCCTGGCCGAGAACGGCTTTATCAAACTGGTGCTGGCCAAACACGTGGGCAGCGAGGTGGAGCTGCAACGCCTCACCGTCAAGCAGGTGACGGTCAAGGAGCAGGCGTGCCTGTGCTTCGTGTACCGCTACAAAACCCGCGACATCACCAAGAACTTGGCCCTGGACGAAGGCGTGGCGCTGATCGCCGGGCTGTTGCCGGCTACCTTCAAAAACGCGCATTTGCTGACCCTGAGCGACGAAGCCCAGCTCGAATACAGCAAAAAGGGCAAGAGTTCGCTGTTCAAGAGCAAGCCCCAGCAACTGCGGGAAGTGCCCTCGGCCGAACACGACCGGGAGAAACACCGCTTCCTCGACCTGAGCCGGCCGTTCCTCGCCGACCTGGGCGTGACCAACGCCCGCGGCGAACTGATCCCGGCCATGTCGCGCAAGTGGAAGCAGATCAACAAGTTCATCGAAGTGTTCAGCCACGCCCTCACCGCATCCCCCCTGGCCTTGGACAAACCGGTGCGCGTGGCGGATTTCGGCTCGGGCAAGGGCTACCTGACCTTCGCCATCCACGACTACCTGCGCAACACCCTGCAGGCCGACGGCCAAGTCACCGGCGTAGAACTGCGCCAAGACCTGGTGACCCTGTGCAACGCCGCCGCCGCGCGCCTGCAACACCCCGGGCTGGCGTTCAAATGCGGCGACGTGCGCAGCGTCGCGCCCAGCGAACTGGACGTGATGATCGCCCTGCACGCCTGCGACATCGCCACCGACTACGCCATCCACACCGGCATCCGCTCGGGCGCGGCGATCATCCTCTGCTCGCCGTGCTGCCATAAACAGCTGCGCCTGCAAATCCACAGCCCGGCGCTGCTCAAGCCGATGCTGCAATACGGCCTGCACCTGGGCCAACAGGCCGAAATGCTCACCGACAGCCTGCGTGCGCTGTTCCTCGAAGCCTGCGGCTACGAGACCAAGGTGTTTGAATTCATCTCCTTGGAACACACCAACAAAAACAAAATGATCCTCGCCATCAAACGCCCCGAACCCGTGGACCCGGCGGCCCTGCTGGTGAAAATCCAAGCCCTCAAGGCTTTCTACAACATCAGCGAGCATTGCCTGGAAACCTTGCTGCGCGCCGATGGCTACTTGCCCGAGTAAGCTCCCCCTTATGGGAAGGGGGTTATAGGAGCGCTGGCCTATGTGGGAGCGGGCTTGCCCGCGATGGCGCCCTCAAGCCCGCCATCGCGGGCAGAGCCCGCTCCCACAGTTGAACTGTGGTGTGGGTGGGTTTTTCATTTTTTCCGCTGTGGGAGCGAGCTTGCTCGCGATGGCGGCACGTTGCCCTTGCTGGCCGGCGCGGCCTGCACCCCGGTCCTGCGCCCCAGCATCACCGTGGCGATCACCCCGGCGGCAAACAGCCAGGTGATCGGCGCCACCTGTTCGCCAAAAAACAGCGCCGAAAAAGCGATGGTGAAGAAAATCTGCAGCAACTGGATCTGGCTGACCCGGGCGATGCCGCCCATGGCCAGCCCCGCGTACCAGGCGAAAAAGCCGAGAAACTGGGAAAACAGCGACACATAGCCAAACGCCCACCAAGCCTTGGCCGACACCGGGCCCTGGTGTTGCAGCGCCAGGTACGCCACCGGGCCGATCAGCAGCGGGGTGGACAGCACCAGCGCCCAGCAGATCACCTGCCAGCCGCCCATCTCCCGCGCCAGGCGCCCGCCCTCGGCGTAACCCAAGCCGCCCACGGCAATGGCGCCGAGCATCAGCAAGTCCCCGGCCTGGATGCTGCCGGCGCCGCTTATGAGCGCATAACCCAGCACCAGCGCACTGCCCAGGGCCGCGCAGGCCCAGAAAGCTTTCGACGGCCGCTCGTGGGACAGCCACGCCGCATACAGCGCCACACACAGCGGCTGCAAACCGTTGACCAGCGCACCGTGGGAGGCGGGCAGGGTCTGCATGGCCCAGGCCGACAGCACGGGAAACCCCAGAATCACCCCGGCGATCACCAGGCACAGGCCTTTGACCTGCGCCCAGGTCGGCCACTTCTCCCGGCGCCACATCAACAGCGCCGCCGCCGGCACCGCCGCGAACAGCGCCCGGCCCAGGCCGTTGAGCAACGGGTGGATTTCCTGCACCACGATGCGGGTGAAAGGCAGGGTCAGGCTGAAGATAATCACGCCCAGCAGGCCCAGGGCCATGCCGGTGTTTTCGCGGGAAGTCATAGGGGCAACCGGAATCAAAAGGTGGCGGGTGGCCTCCATCTAGCCATAAACCACCGCGGTTACGCTGTTACAGCTGGGGGCGAAGTGGGGCGTACAGTTTGTACTCCCCAACGCCAAGGCACCCCGTAGCAAGCGGGCTTGCCGGATCGGTGGTGCTGCTTGCACAAACCCCAGGGCTGCTGCGCACCCCAACGCGGGCAAGCCCGCTTGCTACACTCGGCCGCCGCCGCGCAGGCCCGGTGTAGTAGGCGGTTATTACCCACGCCGGCCAATTGGGGCTAGGGTGAATACTTCCTGTACTTACCCCGAGGAACCCCGTCATGGCCGCGAAGAAAATCCTGATGCTGGTCGGCGATTACGTCGAAGACTACGAAGTGATGGTGCCGTTCCAGGCACTTTCGATGGTGGGCCATACCGTGCACGCGGTGTGCCCGGACAAAACCGCCGGGCAGACCGTGCGCACGGCGATCCATGATTTCGAGGGCGACCAGACCTACAGCGAAAAACCCGGCCACTTGTTTGCCCTCAATTTCGATTTCGCCCAGGTCGCGGCGGCCGACTACGACGCCCTGCTGGTGCCCGGCGGCCGGGCGCCGGAGTACCTACGCCTGAACGACCAAGTGCTGCAACTGGTGCGTGATTTCGACCGGGCCGGCAAGCCGATTGCGGCGGTGTGCCATGGTGCGCAACTGCTGGCGGCAGCGGGCATTCTGGCGGGCCGCGAATGCAGCGCCTACCCGGCCTGCGCCCCGGAAGTGCGCCTGGCCGGCGGCACTTACATCGACATTCCCGTGACGGCGGGCCACGTGCAAGGCAACCTGGCCACCGCCCCGGCCTGGCCGGCCCACCCGCAATGGCTGGCCGGTTTCCTCGGGTTGCTGGGCACCACCATCACGCTGTAAAGGAGGTTTTTGCCATGTGCGAGCTGTACGTCAAGGCCGATCCGATGCTCTACGAGTCACGCTCGCGCTCCCTGCGCATCCGCGGCGTGGTCACCACCCTGCGCCTGGAAAACCAGTTCTGGGACATCCTCGCCCAAATCGCCCAGGCCGATGGCATGAGCACCAACCAGTTGATCGCCAAGCTCTATGAAGAGGTGATGGACTACCGTGGCGAGGTGGTCAATTTCGCCTCGTTCCTGCGGGTCAGTTGCACCCGTTACCTGAGCCAGCCGCGTACTCAGGCACCGGCGCAGTTGGCCCTGGTGCGCAGCCCGGCTTGGGCTTAAAGCAACGTTGGCCTGGACTGATCCGGGCTCCAGAGCCAGAAGGTGTAGCCGTAGTCGCCTTCCAGCTTGGGAAAAATCGCGCCATCACGGAAATACTGCCGCGAACCTTCACGGGCGGGGCTGAACCACCAACCGGCGTGGGGGCACGGCTCACCGCTGGCTTTGCGCGGCGGGTGCTGCGGCTCGCTGCCCGGCGCGTCGGCCATGGCGTCGGGGTCGCTGTCTTCAAACTCGCCTTCGAGAAGTTCGACGAAGTACCACTTGCAGGGGCGTTCGGTGAAAGAGTGAACTTGTACTCGGGTACGAGCGTAGAAGTACGACTCTTTAAAGACGCCTTTATAGGGCGATTGCTCAATGAACCTTGCAAGTCCGTTTTCATCGCCCCATAAGCCTGCGCGTCCCAAGGTTTTCAAAGCGTCCAGGCCTATATCATTGAATGTTTTGCATTCTTCCAGCGTTTTCCACATACCTTCACCGCCTCCGGTCCAGGCAAATTGCAGGGCACCGAGAGGATCATCCTGAGAGACATAGACACCGGTACGTGGCGGAACTTTCCCGGTTTCACCTTCAATATCCATATGCACTTTAAATTTCGGCAAGCGCGCAAAGTGCCCTTTAACTTGCTGCCAAATAACCCAAAAAATCACATCGTTCCAGCCCCGTTCCATGACACCGTCAATCTTAAAACCGTAGGAAAACACCTCGTTGGCCCGCTCGCGAAAAGCTTTCTCCTGTTCTGCAGTGGCCCATTGCATTGAAAACTCACCCAGCATATGGGCGCATTGATTGGTTCCCGTGATGCCGTAGCACTGGTCGGCGCGCTTGGCCATATCCCACATGGTGTTTTCCCTGTACTCGATCAAGGCTGGAAAACCGCCGGTGCTCCAGTTGGCTGCCGTATCGCGTACACCCCAACGTTCGCTGACCATCAGGGGGTCGAGAATCGAACGGCGCTCTAAAAGCATCTCGGCCATGACGATCAACTCGTCGATCTTGGGCAACAAAGCGTCCAGGTAACTTTGTGACGAGTAGTAATAGAGCATCGCCGCTTGGCGTTTTTGCCAGAGAGACAGGTGATAAGTCGGGGTCATCGGATAAAGCGGGTTCATTTTTTAAACTCCGTTACTTGGCCGGGCAAGTTGGGCAGACCGAGGCGCACATTGCTGAGTTGGGTATCAAAGTCGGTCATGCCCCAGGCGGTATCAAAGGGGCCGCTGATGGCGGGGTGATTGATTTTTTCGCGCAGGCACTCATAGAACTCCTGTTCTTGTGGCGACAGGTTCTTGTAACGCTCGTAGTTCATGTCCGGCGCAGGTTCCATGCGACCGGTCTGGCGATCTACGCGGTAGTAGGTCAGGGTGTCGAAGGCTTCAGCGGTGCTTTCGCCGGCGCTGTTGCGGATGAACTTGGCATCGAACTTGATTTGCTCCCAGCCGCCCTCTAGATAGCGATCCGGCAAACCAGCCTTGGGCGCTTTGACCTGGGACGCCGCGGGGCCTTTCCAGACCTTGAGGGTTTCCCCGGCCTTGAGTTCGTACACCACGAACTGGCCGTTGACGTTCCAGTCCGGCCACACCGCCAGGTACTTGCGCCAGGCAGACTTGGGGTTGGCTGAGTCCATGATTTGCTTGAACACGGCTTCCGTGACCCAGTCCTGGGCGCTGGCAACACTGCCGGGGCCTATGATGCGGTAAAGGCGTAGGGGGCCTTTGAGTTCAGCCGCCACCATGCCTTCGGCGAAGGTTCTCATCTGCTTGTCATCAAGGCGCGGAAAGCCCAGGGCGGCTCTTTTGTTTACCTCGTCTATGTAAAGGTCCGGGTTCAACGGCTTAAACAGCCCCGGCTTCCCCCGACTCAACCACCCCGGCAACGGCTTCGCATCCCGCATCAATTTCACCGCCCGCGCCTCGGGCAATCCGCCGTGAAAGTGCACATTCACCGTGTTCAAGATCGCCCGATGCTGCATCAGGTCTTCCATTTCCAACCGGCGGATCACGATGTCGAGGGCGTCGCGTATCGGTTGCAGCGCTTTGCCGATATGGGCATTGGCCTGTAGGCGCACGGCCTTGACCATGTTCAGGGTTTGCTCGGCCTTGGCGGCGGCCCCGGGGACGTATTTGACTTTGCCCAGTAGGGTGTTGAGCAGGGCAATGCCCCGGTCGAAGGCGTGCAGTAACCTCAAGACGTCTATTTGGTTGCGCACCTTTTTGATGGCGTCGGCCAGTGTCTGGAACACCTGGCCCCATTTCATGCCACGCCAGTACTTCACCACTTCCTTTTTACGCAGCAGGGTGATGACCCAGGTCATCGCCTCGTCCACGGCCTGCTCCACGGCATGGCCCCCCGAGCGGCGGATGAACAGGAAGAAGATTTTCAGCACGCCTTTAACCAGGGAACCGAGCACCGGAAACAGGCCGATCAGGGTCAGGCACAGGCCGACCCAGGCCCAAGTGTTGCTGTGGTCTTTTTGCAGTTCGCGGCAGTTGGCGACCAAGTCGCGCATGTCGCAGACCTGGTCCACCAAGGGCACCATGGAGACCGCCGCGTCGAAGGCGATTTGCCCGGTGCTGCGGTCTTGGTTGAAATCCCCCTGGATCGCCTCCCACACCCAGAGGGCGGTATCGACACTGGCGTCGAAGAGTTTTTCCGGGGCGCCGGTGATGTACGCCAGGGCGACGCGCATGTTGTCGGCGGGAACAGTGGTTTCTGGGGGAGAGGATGGCGGCATGGCACGCACTCGCGCAGGACAAAACGCGATGCTAGCGAGGCAATTTATTGCGCGAAATCAGACCAAACGGACGCGATTGGTGGGAATCGGCCTACGACAATTCGTAACCCTGGCCGTGCCCGCGCAAACGGGCCCTTATGCGCTGAGCACGCTTGCGAAAGCACGCTGGGCCCTTTCCCACCGGGGCAAAGCCCTGCTTAGAAAAACCGCGTCACGCTGACCTTGGCGTTGCGCCCCAGGCTGGCGGCGTTCTCGCCGCTCAGGGGTGGGCGGTAGTCGCGGTTGAACATGTTGTCGAGGGTGAAGTGGACTTCGGTGCCCTTGAGGTACGCCTGCTGCGGTTTCCAGTGGGCGAAGAGGCCGTGCACGTTGTAGCGCTTGTTTTCGTAGTGGCGCCAGTAGAAGTCACCGATATCGCTGGCCGGGCCGCTGGCGTAGGAGTCATAGGGGGTGCGGTCGGTTTGGCGTACCCATTGGCCCTGCCAGCCGACTTGCGCGTCCCACGACGGGATCTTCACCCCCAGGCTCGCCACCCATTTGCGCGGTGGAATGTCCCGCGCCCACACGTTCGGGCCCCAGGGGTTGGTGTAGGCGCCCTGGTGCTTGCCGGTGATCCACGAATACGACAGCGTGCCGAACAGGTAGGTCGAGTCGTAGAAGCTCTCGAACTCGAAGCCCTTGATGGTCACGTCACCGATGTTGCGGTACACCGGCATCGTTTCCACGCCCGGGCAGCCGCCCTTGCCGATGCTCAGGCCGTTTTCCAGCTGCGCCGCGCAGGCGATGCCGGTGGCCTTGAGGATTTCGTCCTTGATGGTGTTGTGGAACACCGTGGTGCGCAGTTGCACGCTGTCGCTGTCGGTCAGCAGCCTGTCGTAGTTGTGGATAGTGCCGGCGCGCAGGGCGGTGATGCGCTCGGGGTCGAGGTGGCGGCTGGTGGCCGAGCGGCTGCTGCCGGCGGCCTGCACTTCGTATTGCTCGTCGATCACCGGGGCGCGCCAGGTTTTGCTGTAGTCGGCGAACAGGGCCAGGTTCGGCGTGGCCTTCCAGAAGGCCGAGAGGCGCGGCGACCAACCGGTGTAGGTCTTGTTGCCGTAGTCGTGGCCGTCTTTGGGGTTGGGGCTGTTGTAGAACGGCGCGTCGTTGCGCTCGCCCCGGTTGCGCACGTGGTCGTAGCGCAGTGATGGGGTCAGGGTGAAGTCACCCAGGGTCACGGCGTCCTGGATATAGAAGGCGTTGTTGTCCACTTTGCCGTGGGGCATGAAGCCCGGTTGGTAGTGGCCGTAGTTGTACTTGGCGGTGCCGTAGGTGTTGCCCGGCATCCACATGTCCACTTCGCGCTCGTGCTTGCGGATCTGCACGCCGGTGGTCAGGGCATGTTCCAGGGGGCCAGTGGCGAACAGTGCGACGTTGCTGATTTCGACGAGGCGGTCTTCGTAGCCCACGGTGATTTCACGCCCGCCCGTGACCGGTTGGAAGTAGGCGTTGGGGCCGCGTTTGTCGTGCTGGTCGGTGGTGGAGTCCGAGTAGCTGACCTTGAGGTCGATCAGCGGGTTGTCCAGCGGTTGGTAGTGGTACTTGGCTACCCAGGTGGTGTCCACGGTGTTGCGCTGGGCCAGGTAGTAACTCAGGGCACCTTCGTAGCCCAAGCGGTCTATCAGGCGTTGGCTGGGCGGTGCTGGGTAACTTTTGGCCGAGAAGGGCGCCCAGATGTCGCTGTCCGAACGCGAGTAGCTGAACCCCAGGCTGTGCTCGTCGGTGACCTGCATGTTGAGCTTGTACAGCACCCCTTCCAGGTCCTGGGCGGTGTTGGGCTGGCGCTTGGGGTTGATCGGGTATTCGTGTTGCGGGTCGGGCTGGGCGCTGGCCAGTTTCATGTCGTCGCCGTCGCGCTTGGTCCAGTAGGCCAGGGCGTCGAAGCGGCCGTCATCGCTGCGCCCGAACACCGCCGAGGTGTAGGCCTGCTGGTGGTCGTTGCTGCTGTAGCCGTACTTGACCATGGCGCCGCTGTTGCGGCCCTCTTGCAGCAGGTCGGGGGCGTCCTTGGTTTCCATGTGCACGGTGCCGCCGAAGCCGCCGTTGCCGGTCAGGGGCGAGTGCGGGCCTTTTTCCACTTCGATGCGGCGGATCAGCTCCGGTTCGATGAAGATTGCGCCTTGCTGGTAGCGCTCAAAGCCACTTTTGGTCGCGCCGTCTACGGTCATCGGCACGTCTTCGGCGTCGCCCAGGCCCCAGATGTTGATGGTTTGCCCGCCGGGTTTGAGCGAGCCGCCCAGGGTCACGCCGGGCAGGGTGGCGATCAGGCTGGGGATGTTGTTGGCCTGGTGGCGGTCCATTTCCGCCTGGTTCAGGGTCGAGCGCCCGACGGTGGCGGCATTCACTTGCTGGCCGTCGCCGATCACGCTCAGGGCGCCGAGCTTGATGCTCTCGCTGCTGGTGGTGCCGGTTTCGTTGGGGCGCACGACGTACGTTTGGCCGACCATGACGAGGCTGAAGTCGCTGCCCTGGAGCAAGCGGCGGATGGCGTCCTGGGGGCTCAGGTCACCCTCCAGCGCCGGAGCCTGGGCGTTGCGCAGCAAGGCTTCGTCGAACAACAGCTGGATGCGCGCCTGCTTGGCCACCTGGCTGAGCGAGGCGGCCAGCGGTTGGGCCGGCAGGTGCAGGTTGATCGACTCGGCCTGGGCTTGCAGGCTGAACGCCAGGCAGGTGGCGAGCACGGTTGGGCGCAGGCAGAGGCGCTGGAAATGATCTGGCACGCGAAACATTAAATCCCCCCGGTGTGGCCAAAACGGCCAAAAAGGCCTGCGCACAGCACGCAGACGGGAGGAAGACGGGGCAGGCGAAGAAACCCTCACATGCGAATGCAAAATATTCTCATAAGGGCTTATTGGCGCGCCTCGATGCGCAGGCGACCGCCGCCCAGGGCCACGGTGTTCACCGGGATCAGCGCCGGTAGGGCCATCAGCAGGGCGTCGGGGTTCTTGACGTCGAGGTTGCCGGACACCTTGTAGCGCCCCAGCGCAGCATCGGCCAACTCCACCGGCACGGCGCGGTAGAGGTTCAACTCATCCACCAGGCTGGCCAGTTCGCGGTTGCGAAAGGCCAGGTGGCCGCTGCGCCAGTCCGCCACCTGCTCGGGGGCCAGGTTGTGCTGGCTCAGGGTGGCGGTGGCCAGGTCGTAGCGGGCCTGTTGCCCGGCGCTCAGTAGGGTGGGTTCGGCGCTTTTGGGGGCGGGGGTGAACGCCACCTGCCCGTGGGCGACGCTGACCACCAATTGCCGTTGGCCGCGGCGCACGTCGAACCCGGTGCCGACCACCCGCACACGGGCCTCGCCCGAGTGCACCCACAGCGGCCGCTCCTTGTCGGCGGCCACTTCCAGATACACCTGGCCTTGCTCCAGGTAAACGTTGCGCTGCTGGGCGCTGAACTCGATGTGCAGGCGTGTGTTGGCGTTGACGAACAAGGTGCTGCCATCGGGCAATTCGAAGGTACGCGGGCCGCTCGCCTGGGCGGCGATCTGCTGCTGGTGCAGGGCCAGCGGCGCGCCGAGGTTGAAGGCCAGTAGGCCACACACCAGCACCGCCGCCACCGCCAGCGCGGGGCGCCAGGGCAGGGGTTTGCGCGCCGTTAGCGGGCGCGGTTTGGCCTGTTGCTGGAGCTCGGCCAGGTCGACCCACAGTTGCTCGAACTCATGGTAGGCGCGGGCGTGGGCTGGCTCGTCGAGCCACCTGGCAAAGGCTTTGCGCGTGGCGCGGTCGGGGGCATTGCGGTTGCGCGCGAACCAATGGGCTGCCTGGGCATCGACGCTGTCGGCGTCGAGGGCGTTTTCTAGGCCGCGAAGGCGGGTCATTCTGGCTGCTCCTTGCCATGTTCCGGTTGTAGGCGCTGTTTGCAGTGCAACAGGGCAAAGGCGATGTGCTTTTCCACCATGCTGACGGAAATGCCCATGCGCGCGGCGATCTGTGCCTGGCTCAAGCCCTCGAAGCGATGCAGCATAAGGGCTTCGCGGCGCCGCGGCGAGAGTTCGGCAAGTACCGCCTTGAGCTGTTCGAGCCGTTGCAGGCGTTGGGTCGCGGCCATGGGGTCGGTGCTCTCGTCCGCCAGGGGCTGTGCATCCGCCGGGGCTTGGCCGTGCACCAAGTGGCGCACCTTCTGCCGGCGCCAATGGTCGCGCAGCAGGTTGCGCGCCATCTGGAACAAAAAGGCCCGGGGCTGCTCGACCTTGGCCCGGTCGCGGTAGTCGAGCCATTGGGCGAACACGTCCTGGGTCATGTCCGCCGCGTCATTGGCGTTGTCGGTGCGCTTGCGCAGGAAATGCAGGATGTCGGCATAAAACCCGCGAAAGGACTCGGCCGACAGCGGGTCGGGTTTGAAGCCAGACATGGATATCCTTCTTGACCAGGCACGGAGGGCGGAAAAGTCGCGAATGAAATCGAGAATTATTTCTATTTGCCTATAGGTAAATTCGCTGGGCGGTGAGGGTGCCTGAGAATTTTTGGCAGCAGGCCTATTGTGGAAGGGAGGCTGACCCCGCCCCCCCCACACACATACCCTGCGCGTTCAGCCCCGCGCTCAAATCACAAAAAAAACCATGGGTGGCGTCACGCCCCAGTTGCTCCACCAAGCCGTATTCCCAATCCAGGTAAGCCTGCATGGCCTCGCGGGGGTTGTCGGTGCCCTCGTACGGGCGGCGGTAGCGGTCGATGCGCGGCGCGGCTAATTGCTGTCGGCTTTCTTCCACGGGCAGGCCGGCGGCGATCCACGCGGCGGTGCCGCCCTCAAGGACGAACACCGGGCGTTCGGTCAGGGCCTGCAGTTCGGCCACCACGAAGCGCGCCAGCAGGCTGCTGCCGCAGGTCAGCACGTAGCGCTCGGCCACGGGGATGTGTTCCAGGGCCTGGGCCAGTTGGCTGCGCAAGGCCCACCACGCGCCAGGGATGTGGCGCTTGACGTAGTTGGCGCTGCTGGTGAAGTCCAGCACCTGGGTGCCGGGGGTGTGCAGCCAGTGGGCCAAGGTTTGCGGGCTGACCGTGTCGGCCCCGGGCTGGGGCGGCAAGGGTGTGTGCCAGGCGCCCCGCTCGCTGAAATCGGCGTGTTGCAAGCCGTCGAGCACCGCCACGTCCCAGCCCATTTGCGCCAGCCACGAGGCGCTCATGTTGGCGCGTACGCCGTCGTCGTCCACCAGCACCAACCGCGCGCCGCGCACGCTGGCGATGTGGTCGGTTTCCTGCACCAGTTGCCCGCCGGGGGCGGGGCGCGAGCCGGGCAGGTGGGCGTTTTCGAACTCCTCGGGGGGGCGTACATCCAGCAGGTAGGTGGTGCGCCGCGCCTCGGCCTGCCACTGGTGCAGATCAGCGAGGTGGGCACGGGTTACACCGGCGCGGTCGGCCACGGCGCGGGCCGAGGCCTGGGCCAGTTGCCGGTTGGCCGCGCTGACCTCGCCAAAGCGGCGCTGCTGCTCGTGCTCCAGGGCCTGCCCGGCAAGGGTCCAGCCGATGGTGCCGTTGCGCAGCGCCGCCACTTCGTTGGGAATGCCGGCGTTGACCAGCGATTGGGCGCCAATGATGCTGCGGGTGCGCCCGGCGCAGTTGACGATCACCCGGGTCTGCGGGTTGGGCGCCAGTTCGCGCACCCGCAGCACCAGTTCGGCGCCGGGCACGCTGGTGCTGCCGGGGATGCTCATGGTCTGGTATTCGTCGAAGCGCCGGGCGTCCAGCACCACCAGATCGGCGCGGGCATCGAGCAGCCCTTGCACCGCTTCGGCCGACAGCGACGGCGTGTGGCGCTCGGCGTCCACCAGTTCGCCAAAGGACTTGCTCGGCACATTGACGTCCTTGAACACCTCGCCGCCGTCCCGTTGCCAACCGGCGAGCCCGCCGTCGAGCAGGGCGACATCGCTGTAGCCCAGGTCCAGCAAGCGCTGCGCAGCCACTTGCGCCAGGCCCTCGCCGTTGTCGTAGACGGTGATCGGCGTATTGCGCCGGGGGATGCGCGCGTAGCTTTCCAGCTCCAGTTTGCCCAGGGGGATGTTGGCGGCGAACAGCGGGTGGGCCTCGGCGTAGGGCGCTTCTTCGCGCACATCGAGCAGGGCCAGTTCCTCGCGCGCCAGCAGGGCGCGGCGGATATCAGCGTGGGTACGACGGGCAGGGCGGGTCATGGCCGGGGCTCCAGGGACAGGTCCCAAAGGTTGGGCAACAGGCGATTGCTGTAGCCGGAGATAAAGGGTTTTTCGCTGCCATCGAGGCTGTACACCGCGCGCTCTACCGCGCCGATGTTGGCGCCATACACGTGGATGCTGATGGACACACGGTCGGCGTAGGCATTGGCCACCTGGTGGATATCGCCAATGCGCGGCGACACCGCTTCCACCTGCCCGGGCGCCAGGCGCACCGGCTCGCCGGCGGCGCTCAGGCTGCCATCGGCGTCACGGGCAAAAGCCTGGGAATACTCGGCACCGCGCAGCATGCCGATCAGCCCCCAAACCCGATGGTCGTGCACCGGCGTGCGCTGCCCCGGCCCCCAGACGAAGCTGACGATGCTAAAGCGCTGGCGTGAATCGGCGTGCAGCAAAAACTGCTGGTAGCGCTGCGGGTCGGGTTGGGCGAAGGCTTCGGGCAGCCAGTCGTCGTGGCTCACCAGTTGCGCCAGCAGCGGGGCGGCGGCGTGCAGCTGTTGCGCTTCGCTGGCCGGTTGTTCCAGCAGGTGCGCGAGTTGCTCGATGAACAGGCGCAAGCGCGCCAGGTTCGGTGGGTTGGGGTCAAGGGCTGGGGCATTTCGGGGCATTGAGCTCCCTCCGTGGAAACAACGTAAAACAACGCGGACTACACGAGCGAGCTAAAAGGTATTATTCTTTCTGCACATTTTTCCAGTCATTTATTATGCGAAAAAAGAATGAAGATAGATGATCTCAACGCGTTCGTTGCCGTGATCCGCTGCCAGACCATCAGCCAGGCTGCCGATTCCCTGCAACTGACCCAGCCGGCCATCACCCGCCGCGTGCAGAACTTCGAGGAAGCCCTGGGGGTGGAGTTGCTCGACCGCAACACCAAGCCCCTCAAACCCACCAGCATGGGGCTGCGGGTGTACGCCCAATGCCTGGAAGTGCTGCGTGCCATCGACGCCTTGAGCGAACTGGTGGCCAGCGACGGCGCGCCCAGCGGCGCCTTGCGCATCGGCGTGCCGCAAACCATCGGCGATGTGGTGCTGCTCGATGCCCTCAGCCAGCTCAAGACCCTCTACCCGCAACTGCACACCTCGGTCGCCACGGGCTGGGGCAGCCACTTGCTGGGCAAGGTCGAAAACGGCGAACTGGACGTGGTGGCGGCACTGTTCCCGGCTGGCAAGGTATTCCCCGAAGGCGTGGTGGGGCGCTCCCTGGGCAGCATGAATCTGGTGGTGGTTGCGGCCAAAGGCGAGGTGCGCAAGCGCAGCTACAAACTGGCCGACTGCTACCAGCGCGGCTGGGTGCTCAACCCCGACGGCTGCGGCTTTCGCGCCGGCCTGCAACGGGCCTTGAGCGCCCAGGGGCTGTCGTTGCAGATCAACCTGGAAACCTTCGGCACCGAACTGCAACTGGGCCTGATCGCCAACGGCCTGGGCTTTGGCCTGGTGCCCCTGCCGCTTTTGGAGAACAGCAGTCACCGCGACAAACTCGACATCGTTCCGGTGGCGGATTTCAAACCGGTGATCGACCTGTGGCTGATCCACCCGCGCTTTTTGGGCAACCTGCAAGAGCCGGTGGGCCTGTTCGGCGAAATGGTTGCGGCGCGGGTGGGCAAGCACTGACAAAAGAGGGGGCTGTTGCGGGGGCTGCCTTGGCGGACTGCTTGCAAAAAACCGCACTCCCCTCAGTTGTGTCGTTCCCCCTGCCGCCAGGCCGCCATCGCGGGCAAGGCCCGCTCCCACAGATGCGCGCCTCTATGTCTTGTTGGTTCGCATAATAGAATCTAATGTTGATGCGCAATTTCTATATTAGGTTAGAACCAAAGCGAATTTCACGGACGTTTTTTATGTAGTTAGGATGGGGCTCACTGCGCTGAATCAAGGACGTTGCCATGCCCGCGCCCCTCGTTGCTGCCTCTTTCGCCCGTTGCACCCGCATCGCCCATTGGCGCGGCTGGCGCGAGGGTGGGGCGCGGTTGCTCAGCCCCTTGCTGCTGTTGCTGGCCTGGGAAGTGGCCGCGCGCACCGGGCTGTTGCCGCCACGGGTGCTGGCCGCGCCGAGTGCCATTGGCGGCACCTTGTGGCAGATGCTCGCCAGTGGCGAGTTGGGCGGCCACTTGCTGGTGTCGTTGCGCCGCGCCCTCAGTGGCCTGGCGATTGGCGTGGGCTGCGGCACGCTGCTGGCGCTGCTGGCCGGGTTGTCGCGCCGCGGTGAGCTGGTGGTCGATTCGCCCATGCAGATGCTGCGCACCCTGCCGTTTTTGGCCATCGTGCCGCTGTTCATCCTCTGGTTCGGCGTGGGCGAGACGCCCAAGATCGCCCTGATTGCCCTGGGCACCACTTTCCCGATTTACCTGACCCTGTTTTCCGGCATCCGCAGCCTCGACCCCAAATTGTTGGAGGCGGCGCACTTGCTCGGCCTTTCGCGCGGGGAGCAGATCATCCATGTGGTGCTGCCCGGCGCCTTGCCGGCGTTTTTCGTTGGCCTGCGCTATGCCTTCGGCATCAGTTGGCTGGGCCTGGTGGTGGTCGAGCAGATCAACGCCAACGCCGGTATCGGTTACCTGGTCAACGATGCGCGGGACTTCATGCGCACCGACGTCATTGTCATCTGCCTGCTGATCTACAGCGTGCTGGGCCTGGCTATCGACAGCCTGGTGCGTGTGCTCGAACGCTTCGCCCTGGCCTGGCGGCCGACCTTTATCAGGACCTGACCATGAGCGTGCCCCTAAACCCCATCCCCCGCGCCGCCGTCGAGTGCCGCCGCGTGACCCGGCGTTTCGCCGGCCAAGCCGTGCTCGATGGGCTGGACCTGGACATCGCCCCCGGCGAATTCGTCGCCCTGTTGGGCAGCAGCGGGTCGGGCAAGACCACCCTGCTGCGCGCCCTTGCCGGGCTGGACGCGGTGGACGAAGGCCAGTTGCGCGTGCCCCAGGCGTTGGCGGCGGTGTTCCAGGAGCCGCGCCTGATGCCCTGGAAGCGCGCCTGGCGCAACGTCGCCCTCGGGGTGCGCGGTGGCGAGGCCAAGGCGCGGGCGCTGGCGGCCCTGGCCGAAGTGGGCTTGCAGCACCGCCTTAATGCCTGGCCCGCCACCTTGTCTGGCGGCGAGGCCCAGCGCGTGGCCCTGGCCCGGGCGCTGGTGCGCGAGCCGCAGTTGCTGTTGCTCGATGAGCCGTTCGCCGCGTTGGACGCCCTGACCCGCATCCGCATGCATCAACTGATTATCAGCCTGTGGCGCGCCCACACCCCGGCGGTGCTGCTGGTCACCCATGACGTCGACGAAGCGCTGCTGCTGGCCGACCGCGTGGTGGTGCTGGCCCATGGGCGCATCGCCGAACACATGCCGATCCGTTTGCCGCGCCCGCGCCAGGTCGCCCACCCGGGTTTCCAGGCCTTGCGCGAACGTTTGCTGAGCCTGCTGGGGGTGGCCACCGACCACCCGCCCGCAGCCTTGCACCCCCAGCCCCTGAGCAGGACCGCCCACCCATGAGTGCATCCACCGTACAGCGCCCGCAACCGCCCCTGGCCGACCTCGACGGCCCGGCCTTCGCCGATGTGCTGGCCACCCTGAGTCGCGAATTCGCCGCCAGTGCCGCCCACTACGATTGCCACAGCGCCTTCCCCCACGCCAACCTGCAACGCCTGCACGAGCATGGCCTGCTGGCGCTGACCGTGCCCCGGCGCCTGGGCGGCAGCGGCGCCACCCTCGACCAGGCGCGGCGGGTTATCAGCGCCGTGGCCCGGGGCGAGCCGTCCACCGCCCTGGTGCTGGTGATGCAATACCTGCAACACAGCCGCTTGCAGCACAACCATGCCTGGCCGCTGCACCTGCGCGAACAACTGGCCCACGAGGCGGTGCACGATGGCGCGCTGATAAACGCCCTGCGGGTCGAGCCCGACCTCGGCACCCCGGCCCGTGGCGGTTTGCCCGCCACCGTGGCGCGGCGGGTGGAGGGCGGCTGGCGCCTGAGCGGGCGCAAGATCTACTCCACCGGCATCCCCGGCCTGACCTGGCTGTCGGTGTGGGCGCGCAGCGACGAGGCCGAGCCCCGCGTCGGCACTTGGCTGGTGCACCGCAACACCCCCGGCATCGTTGTCGAAGAGACCTGGGATCACCTGGGCATGCGCGCCACCGGCAGCCACGACGTGGTGTTCGACGAGGTGTTCGTGCCCCTGGAATACGCCGTCGATATCCAACCGGCCCATGTGCCGCGCCCCAGCGAGTTGGACAGCGATGGCCTGCTGTGGCTCGCCGTGTTGCTCTCGGCGATCTACGACGGCGTAGCCCGTGCCGCCCGCGATTGGCTGGTGGGTTGGCTGGCCGAACGGGTGCCGGCCAACCTCGGCGCGCCGCTGTCGAGCCTGCCGCGTTTTCATGAACTGCTGGGGCGCATCGACGCGCTGCTGCTGGCCAACCGCGTGCTGCTGGAGGCCGCCGCCCAAGGCCGGGTCGCCGCCAGCGAAGCGACGCAAATCAAATACCTGGTCACCAGCAACGCCATCAGCGCCGTCGAGTTGGGCATCGAAGCCATCGGCAACCCTGGGCTGGCGCGGGGCAACCCGATCGAGCGGCATTACCGCGACGTGCTGTGCAGCCGCATCCATACCCCACAAAACGACGCCATCCTTGGCGCCGTGGGCCGCGCCGCGTTCGCCTTGCCCAGCCGTGGGGGGCAGGCATGAGCCGCGTCGCCAGCCAACTGGGCGCCGCGTTCAACCAGCAACTGCGCCAGTGGCTGCCGGGAATACAGGTGCTGGAGGTGCCCCGGGGCTTGCCCCGCCCGTTGCCGGCGGATGTGCGGGTGCTGCTGGCCGCGCCCCATGGCGAGTGGCTCGAGGCAGCGGGGCCGCCAGCGGGTTGGCCCTTTGCCCTGGAGTTGGTGCAACTGGTGACCTCGGGCCTGGATTTTTTCCCGCCGTGGCTGTTTCGCAGCGTGGCGGTGGCCAGCGCCCGGGGCACCAGCGCGGCGACCCTGGCCGAGTTCGCCCTGGCGACAATTTTCGCCGCCGCCAAGCAGCTACCGCAGGTGTGGATCGACGGCCCGCAGCACTGGCAGCAAAGCCCCTTGGCTTCAGTCAGCGGCAGCACCCTGGGGTTGTTCGGCTTTGGCCGTATCGCCCAGGCGCTGGCGCCCAAGGCCCAGGCCCTGGGCATGCAGGTGCTTGCCCTGCGTCACAGCGCCCAGCCCTTCGAGGTGCCGGGGGTAGAGGGGGTGGCGGATGTGCATGAACTCTTCGCCCGCGCCGATCACCTGCTGCTGGCGGCGCCGCTTACCGAGCGCACGCGGCACGTCATCGGCCCTTCGGTGCTGGCCTCGGCCAAGCCCGGCCTGCACTTGATAAACCTCGCGCGCGGGGCGCTGATCGACCAAGCAGCGCTGCTCCAGGCCCTGGACAGCGGGCGCATTGCCCTGGCCAGCCTGGACGTCAGCGACCCCGAACCGTTGCCCGCCGGGCACCCGCTCTACCGCCACCCCCGGGTGCGGCTGTCGCCCCACACCTCGGCCAATTGCCCCGAGGTGTACCGCCAGATCGCCCTGCTGCTGGGGCGCAACCTCGCGCACCTGGCCCATGGCCGCGCCCTGGAAAATGCCGTGTCCATTGCCATTGAGGAAGCACAGCCATGACCGCACCTCTTCGCCCGGCGGTGTACGACCTGCCGCGCCAAGGCCACACCGTGGCGCGCTGGGAACACCCGCCGCAACAGCCCACCGCCGCCCTTGAACGCCTGGCGCGCAAGCAGAGCCTGGCGGCGGCGTTCCGTGTGTTCGCCCGCCAGGGCTTCGACATGGGGGGCGCCGGCCATATCACCGTGCGCGACCCGCAGTGGCCGGACCATTTCTGGGTCAACCCGGTGGGCGTTTACTTTGGCCACTTGCGGGTGTCGGACCTGCTGCTGGTCAACCCTCACGGCGAAATCGTCGAAGGCGAGGGCGCGTTGAACCTGGCGGCGTTCGCCATCCACGCCGCCCTGCATGAGGCGCGCCCCGATGTGGTGGCCGCCGCCCATGCCCATTCGTTGCATGGCAAGGCCTGGTCGAGCCTGGGGCGCCTGCTCGACCCACTGACCCAGGACGCCTGCGCCTTCTACGAAAAACACGCGCTGTTCGACCACTTCAGCGGCGTCGTGCTGCAGGCCAGCGAAGGCGCGCGCATCGCCCAGGTGCTGGCCGGGCACCACGCGCTGATCCTGCAAAACCATGGCCTGCTCACCGTGGGGCAAACCGTGGAAGCGGCGGCGTGGCGCTTTATCGCCCTGGACAACGCCGCCCACACGCAATTGCTTGCGGAAGCGGCGGGCACGCCCCGGCCAATTCCCCATGCGGTGGCGCAGCACACGGCGCGCCAGGTGGGTACCGAGTTCGGTGGCTGGTTCAGCTTTCAACCCTATCGCCAGCAAATCCTGCGCAGCGAAGCGGACTTTCTCGATTAAGGATCAGCGCCATGCAACGTCGTCGTTTTCTGCAATGGGCCGGTGTCGCCGGGTTGGCCGCCGGCCTGCCGCGCCTGGGCCTGGCCGCGCCGGACTTGGCGGGGGTCACCCTCAACGTCGCCACCTATAAAGGCGCGGCACCGACCTTCTTCCCCGAGGCCGGCATCGGCGCGGCGCCGTACCGGGTCAAGTACGCCGAATTCACTGGCGGTAACCTCAGCTTCGAGGCGTTGGTCAGCGGCACCCTGGACCTGTCGCCCATGAGCGAGATCCCGCCGATCTTCGGCATCAAGAACCACGCGCCGGTGAAGCTGATCGCGGTACTCACCGGCGACGTCAACAACCAGGCCTTCGTGGTGCCCAAGGGCTCGGCGGTGCAGTCGGTGGCCCAGCTCAAGGGCCTGCGGGTGGGTTACATCCGTTCCACCAGTTCCCACTACTTTCTGCTCAAGGCCCTCAAGGAACAGGGCTTGAGCTTTGCCGACATCGTGCCCATGGCTCTGACCCCGCAGGACGGCTTCGCCGCACTGCAAAACGGTGCGTTGGATGCCTGGGTGACCTTCGGCTACTTCATCCAACTGGCCGAACTGCGCAGCGGCGCGCGCGTGCTCAAGACCGGCCAGGGCTACCTGTCGGGCAACTACGTGATCGCCGCCAACCAGGCCAGCATCGCTGACCCGCTCAAACACGCGGCCATCACCGATTACGTGCTGCGCGAGTACCGCGCCTGGCAATGGATCGCTGCCCACCCCGAAGAATGGGCGAGCAAAAGCGCGAAAGTCCTCGGCATGCCCCGCGAGGTGTTCCTCGCCCAATACCGCGCGCAAAGCGGCCCGCGCCTGCTGCAACCGGTGGATGACGCGGCCATCGCCTCGCAGCAGGACGTGGCGGATTTGTTTTTCGAAGCGGGGGTGCTGCCCAACAAGCTGGATGTGTCGGGGTTGTGGGACCGCAGCTTTCGCTGGGGCTGACCACTGCCGTGAAATCCTGTAGGCGCCTGGTTTGCCAGCAATGGCGGTTCTAAGGGCGCCATCGCTGGCAGTCAGGCTCCTGCAAGGCAATGTGCTGTGCCCACAGCATCCCATTCACCCAGGAGGGCATTGCATGCCTTTAGCCCGCAGTACCCTTGCCTTGCTTTGCCTGTTCAGCCCCGCACTTTGGGCGCAGGAGCCGGCGCTGCAACTGCACCAACGCCTGACCGTGCTTGACAGCCACCTCGACACTCCCATGCAACTGGCGCGGCCGGGCTGGGATATCGCCCAGCGCCATCGCTATGGCGATGACCTGTCCCAGGTCGACCTGCCGCGCATGCGCGAGGGAGGCCTGGATGGCGGTTTTTGGGCGGTGTTCACCCCCCAGGGGCCGTTGACCGCCGAGGGCCGCACCCTGGCCAGCGAGCACGGCTTGGCGGTTATCACGCGTATCCGCGACATGATCGCCGCTCACCCCCAGGAGTTCGCCCTGGCCCTGGCCGCCGAGGATGTGCCCGCCATCGTCGCCCGTGGCCAGCGGGTGGTGTTTATCAGCCTGGAAAACGCCGAACCCCTGGCCGCCGACCCCACGCGGCTGGCCACTTACCAGCGCCTGGGCCTGCGCATGCTGGGGCTGGTGCACTCGGCCAACAACAGCTTCGCCGACTCGGCCACGGCATTGGCGCACTGGCACGGCTTGAGCCCGGCCGGGCGTGAGTTGGTGCAAGAGGCCAATCGCCTGGGGATTGTGCTGGACGTGTCCCACGCCTCGGACGCGGTGTTCGACCAGGTGCTGGCCCTGTCCACGGCCCCGATCATCGCTTCCCATTCCAGCAGCCGCGCCGTCACCGCCCACCCGCGCAACCTCGACGATGGCCGCTTGCGCGCCTTGGCGGCGAAGGGCGGGGTGGTGCAGGTCAACGCCTTTGCCAGCGACTTGCTCGACAACCCGCCCGCCCCGGCGCGCAACAAGGCCCTGGCGCCGCTGTACCGCGAGTTCCGGTTGGCGGCCAGCATGGCCCCGGCCGAGGTGGCCGACCTGGCGGCGCGCATCCGCGCGGTCGAGGCGCAATACCCAGAGCGCCGCGCCACCCTGGACGACTTCATGGCCCACTTGCTGCACATCCTCGATGTCGTCGGCCCCGACCACGTTGGCATCGGCGCCGACTGGGACGGCGGTGGCGGGGTGCAGGGCCTGGAGGACGTAACGCAACTGCCGCGCATTACCGAACGCTTGTTGGCGGCGGGCTATGGCGAGGCAGACCTGGCGAAGATCTGGGGCGCCAATTTGCTGCGGGTCGTGGCCGAGGCGGCGGCGCGCGCGGCTCATGCAAACAACGCAGAATAATCCGCTGTAAATATGAAACTAATTAATATTTGCATATGCTTAAAATGTATTTCTCTTATTAAATAACGCCCCCTAGGATGGCTTCCCATAGACCCAAGTTGCTGAACGCAGCGCCGGGCTATAACCGAATGCACTATCCATCCGCCAGGCAGGGAGCGCTTGCATGCCGTTGACCAGAAGACAATTGATCGCCCGTGTGGCCGCCGTGGGCGGCTTGCAGGCCGCTTCGGCGGTAATGGGTTTGCTGGGGGTCAATGGCGCGGCCCTGGCCGCAGCGGAAAACTACGCCTCCCTGCCCACCGCCAGTGTGGGTAAGGGCGCCAGTGTGGTGGTGATCGGCGCCGGCATCGGTGGCCTGGTCAGCGCTTATGAACTGCAAAAGGCCGGGTTCAACGTCACCCTGCTCGAAGCCCGCGACCGGGTGGGCGGGCGCAACTGGACGGTGCGCGGCGGCGACCGGGTGGCCTACACCGACGGCAGCGCCCAGGTCGCCCAGTTCGATGATGGCTTTTACCTCAACGCCGGCCCCGGGCGCATCCCCAGCCACCACCAATTGATGCTCGGCTACTGCCGCGAACTGGGGGTGGAGCTGGAAGTGCTGGTCAACACCAGCCGCAATGCCCTGGTGCGCCCGGACCTGAGCCAGCCGCCAATCCAGATCCGCCAAGCGGTGAACGACAGCCGTGGGCATTTTTCCGAATTGCTGGCCAAAGCCGTCAACCGCAACGCCCTGGACCAGGAGTTGAGCGCCGCCGACCGCAGCCACCTGCTGAGCTTCCTGAAAACCTGGGGCGATTTGTCCGACAAGCTTCAATACCTGGGCTCGGCCCGCTCCGGCTACAAAGTCTGGCCCGGCGCCGGCGATCAACGGGCGCAGAAGAACGACCCGCTGCCCCTGCAAACCCTGCTCAACCCGGCCCTGACCACGGCGCTGATGATCGACGAATACCCGGAATTCTCTCCCACTATGTTCCAACCCGTGGGCGGCATGGACCGCATCCCCAAGGCCTTCGCCCAACGCCTGCAAGGGGTGGTGCGCCTGGGTGCCGAGGTGCGCTCGCTGCATAACCACGCCGATTTTGTTGAGGTCGGCTACCGCGACCTGAAAAGCGGCAGCGAGCAGCGCATCCGCGCCGATTACGTGATTAGCGCTTTGCCCCTGCCGCTGCTGGCCAAGGTCGACAGCAACCTCAGCGCACCGGTGCGCAAGGCCCTTGGCGCGGTGCAGTTCGGCTACGCGAATAAAGTGGCCTGGCAGGCGCCGCGCTTTTGGGAACGCGACTACCAGATCTACGGCGGCCTGTCGTTCATCAACCAGGAAGCCTCCGGGCTGTGGTACCCCAGCGGCGGTTTCAACCAGGCTCAGGGCGTGTTGGTGGCGGCGTACAACAACGGCGAAACCGCGCGCAAATTCGGCGAAAAGAGCCTGGCCGAGCAGATCGAGATTTCCCGCCAGGCCGTGGAGCTGCTGCACCCCGGCCACGCCCGGGAGCTGGGCAAACCCCTGGCGGTGGCCTGGAGCAAAATTCCTTATGCCCTAGGCCCGTGGCTCAACCATGAAGTGGCCGAGCCCGACTACAGCCTGCTCAACCAGGCCCAGGGCCGGGTGTACCTGACCAGCGATGGCCTGGCCCACAGCGGCATCGGTATCTGGCAGGAATCCGCCGCCGCCGCGGCGCGGCGCGTGGTGCGCCAGTTGTTCGAGCGCTCGCAAGCCTCGCCCGTCAAGCAAACGGCCTGAAAAAGCCGCGCTTTCATTCACATAGCGACATTGATACGCCAGGTAGCGGACCTCCGAGGCTGGCCATAAAAAACCTTGGAGTGCCTGTACATGTCTTTGAACAAAACCGTAGTGGGGATGGGGATCCTGTTGGCCGCCAGCAGCGCCTGGGCCGCGGGGATTGAACGCGTGCCCTCGACTTACCCGAACTCGCCGATCCTGCAATCGGTGACCTTGCCCGCCAACACCGAGGTCACCTACCTCTCCGGCCTGCTGCCCGACCCGGTGGACGCCAAGGCGCCCAAGGACCAGGTGCGCGCCGCCGGCAACACCGAGGCCCAGGCCCGGGTGGTGCTGCGCAAGGTGGAAACGGTGCTGGCCAGCCAGGGCTTGAAACTGGCGGATGTGGTGCAACTGCGGGTGTACCTGGTGGGCGACCCGGCCCTGGGCGGCAAGCTGGATTTCGAGGGCCTGCAAGTGGCCTTTCGCGAGTTTTTCGGCAACGCCCAACAACCGCTGAAACCGGCGCGCACCACGGTGCAAGTGGCGGGGCTGGTATTGCCCGGCGCCCTGATCGAAATCGAAGCCGTTGCCGCCAAGGCCCCTTGAACGCTGCCAGAAAAGGATTCCCGCCATGCCTTCACACTTCTCTAAAACCCTGTTCGGCGCGGGCCTGGGCCTGCTCTGGGCCAGCCCCGCACCGTTTGTTTTCGCCGCCGACCAGGCCCTGGGCACGGTGGTGGTCACCGGGGTGCGCGGCAGCCAGCAGCGCACCGTCACCGACAGCCCGGCGCCCATCGATGTGATCGACAGCGAGCAACTGCGCACCATCGGCCAGAACGGCCTCAAGGAAATGCTCGCGCGCCTGTTGCCGTCCTTTAACGTGCCTACCATCAACGGTGGCGGCACGGCGTTTCTGGTGCGCGGGGTGAGCATGCGTGGCCTGAGCGGCGACCAGGTGCTGGTGCTGATTAACGGCAAGCGCCGCCACAACTCGGCGCTGATAAACAACGGCGCGCGGGTGGGCAACGCCTCGGTGCCGGTGGACCTGGACCTGATCCCCACCGCCTCCATCGAGCGCATCGAAGTACTGCGCGACGGCGCGGCGGCGCAGTACGGTTCGGACGCGATCGCCGGGGTCATCAACATCATCCTCAAGCGCAACGCCGAAGGCCTGAGCGCCGACACCACCCTGGGCCAGTATTACGATGGCGACGGCACCACCGGCCACGAAGCGATCAACTGGGGCACGGGGCTGGGGGAAAACGGCGGGTTTTTCAACCTGTCCTTCGACGGTAAGGTGCAAGAGCCTTACGAGCGTTCCGCCGCCGCTGATGGCCAGTTGTACTTCAAGCAACCCGACGGCTCCCCCGACCCGCGGGAAAACAACCGCCAGGGCTGGGGCGGCGAATATGGCCTGGGCCGCGACCGCACCGCCAGCGTGGCTTACAACGCCGAACTGCCGTTGCAGGGCGACCTCAAGCTGTACTCCTTTTCCACCCTCAGCTACCGCAACAGCAACAAGGACCTGGGCCACCGCAAACCCACCGACATCACCAGCCTGGCCGGCGTGCCGAACGCACCGTACCCCAATGGCGGCCAGGCGCGGCGCGAGATCCACGAGACCGATTTCCAGATCGCCGGCGGCGCCAAAGGCCTGTTGGCCGAGTGGGGCTGGGACCTGAGCAGCACCTACGGCAAAGACCGCGCCGTGCTCGACACCGCCAACAACCTGAACATCTCCAACGGCCCCTACGGCCAGCACGACTTCCACCTGGGCAACCTGATTTTCGACCAGTGGACCAATAACCTGGATTTCAGCCGCGCCCTCGATATCGGCTGGAGCAGCCCGCTGGAAACCGCGTTCGGCCTGGAATACCGCTGGGAAAAATACGCCCTCGAAGCCGGCGAGGAAAATGCCTACAACTACGGCAGCTATGTGCCGGATGTGGGCAAATTCGCCGGGGTGCACCCCGACCCGGGGCTGTTCTCGGTCAACGGCACCACGCCTGAGGACGCCTACGACCTACAGCGCCACAGCGAAGCGGCCTACGTCGACCTGGGCCTGAACATCACCCCCAACTGGTATGTCGGCGCCGCCGGGCGCTACGAGAAGTACAACCAGGGCGTGGGCGACACCACCAGCGGCAAACTCACCACCCGCTATGAATTCAGCCCCGGCTACGCGGTGCGGGCGGCGGTGAGCAATGGCTTTCGCGCGCCGTCCCTGGCCCAGAGCGTGTTTTCCACCACCAGCACCGTCACCCAGTTCGGCGCCAACGGCACCACCAGTTCGGTGCGCACCAAGCAGATGCGCCCCGATTCACCGGAAGCCATCGCCCTCGGCGCCCGCGACCTGGAGCCGGAAACTTCGCGCAACTACAGCCTGGGCTTCACCGCCGAACCCATCGAACGCCTGCGCCTGACGGCCGACTTCTACCTGATCGACATCGACAAGCGCATCCTGCAAACCGGCATCCTCAAGGGCTCGGCGGTGTCGCAGATCCTTGTCGAAAACGGCCTCTCGCCCAACCTCGCCGGGCAGTACTACACCAACGCCGCCGACACCCGCACCAAGGGTGTGGACCTGGTGCTGGACTACCGCCAGTCCCTGGGCCAGTACGGCGAAGCGAAATGGAGCGTGGCCTACAACCGCAACAAAACCAGCATCCGCGACCTGGCCGATACCCCGGCGCAACTGGCGCGCCTGGGCTCGGGTTACGTGCTGTTCGACCGCCAGCAGCAGATCGACCTGACCGAATCCACGCCCAAGGACAAGTGGATCCTGTCCACTAACTACAAGGTCGGCGACTGGACCACCAACCTGCAACTGACCCGCTTTGGCGAATACACCGAAGGCTCCAATATCCCGGCCAACGACCGCACCTACAGCGCCAAGTGGATCACCGACATAGACGTGGCCTACGACGTCACCCAGAACCTCACCGTGGCCCTGGGCGCCAACAACCTGTTCGACGAGTACCCGGACAAAATCGGCCTCAAGGCCTGGGCCGGCACCTACGAATACGGCATGTTCTCGCCCTACGGCTTGGGCGGCGGCTACTACTACAGCCGCGTCAGCCTGGCGTTCTGATTGATGCGCCCAATGAACACACCCGCCCTCCCACAGGCGAGGCTTATACCGGCCCGCAGCACGGCTTTGGCGCTATGGCCGCTGCTGCTGTCGCTGCTGTGCGTTAACGCCCTGGCCGACACGCCGTTGCGGGTGTCGAGCCAGAAACAGTCGCTGAAGATCCTCCTGCAAGCCGCCGGGGAATTGGAGAACGTGCCATACCCCATCGAGTTCGCCTCTTTTGGTGCGGCGGCGCCGACGGCCGAGGCGTTGGCGGCGGGGGCGGTGGACATCGGTAGCCTGGGGGATGCACCGTTTGTGTTTGCCGCCGCGGCCGGGGCGCCGCTGAAAACCGTGGGGGTCATCAAGCTCAACGTCACCCAGACCGCCGTCGCCATTGTGGTCAAGGCCGATTCGCCGCTGCGCGACGCGGCCTCCCTCAAGGGCCAGCGCATTACCACTACCAAGGGCTCCATCGGCCATTTCCTGGCCCTGGCGGCGCTGCGCTCGGTGGGGCTGCATGGGCGCGACGCACAGTTTGTGTTCCTGCAACCGGGGGACTCGCGCAGCCTGCTGGCCAATGGCGGCGCACAGGCCTGGTCGACCTGGGACCCCTACACCAGCATGGTGCAGATGGAGGGCGGCAGCCGCGTGCTGGTCAGCGGCGAAGGCCTGTTCGCCGGGCACATGCTGCTGGTGGCCAACGACGCGGCGATCCGCGACAAACCGGCGCAACTGCGCGATTTCCTGCAACGCCTGGGCCGCGCCTACACCTGGGCCGACGCCCATCAGCAGGCGTTTTCCAACATCCAGGCCGGCTACAGCGGTTTGCCGGTGGCGATCCACGCCGCGTCTAACCGTTACGCCCGCGCCCACCGTATCGATGTCGGGCCGGCGGTGGTCGATGACGTGCAGCACACCGCCGACCTGTACCGCGAGGAGGGCATCATCCACGGCACTTTCAATGCCGCCCATTACTTTGACGGGCAATTCAACGAACCCAACTAACAGCGCGGTAAAGCGCGAACTGTAAGCCTTGCGCAGATCAACTATGCACCACTTTAAAGTGGCCGCTTATCGCGCCTATTTGCCTGATTTTCAATACATTTTTAAGTTAGGTGAATAGAGATAAAGGGTATTTCACAAGGGCTTTACAGCTACCTAAAGTTGCTGTGAAACAAATTGTTTCAGTGTTAAACATTCCAGGGATTCAGGGAGTTTGCATGTTTACAGTCACCACTGCCGAGCAACTTACCGCGCAGCATATTCTGGATGTCGTGGAGAAACGTTCCTATGGCGTCCAACTCAAAGGCTTCTGCCCGCCCGACACGCTGCACGTGGCCCGTGAGCGCCTCCTGCACCAGGACTTGCGCAGCGCCTTCAGCCAGCAAACCGAGTTCGTGCGCATCGGCAAGGCCTACATCGAGATCCAGGACGAGCGCAGTCGCGCCGAGTACCACGCCCAGGCGCCGGGCACTATCCGCCGCATCCGCGAACTGTTCCGCCCGCTGGCCTCGCCCATCGATGAACTGCGCCTGCTGCTGGACGAGACCTGGCCCCAGGGCGCGCACCTGCTGCAAGTGGACGGGCAAAAGTGTTTTGTCGGCATCGCCCGCTTTCAGGGCAGCGGTGTCGACCTCACGCCCCACACCGACGACCTGGAGCGCAATGCGCCGCCGGGCCACGAGCCGAAACTGCTTAGCCAACTGTCGACCAACATCTATTTGCAGATCCCCGAGGACGGCGGCGAGCTGGAGATCTGGGGCATCGAGCCCGACGAGCAGGAGTACCAGCGCTTGCGCGGCGAACGGGCCTACGGCATCGAGCGCCACCTGTTGCCGCCGCCGGATTTCGTCATCAAACCCGAGCCCGGCGACCTGATTCTGCTCAACCCGCGCCTGATCCACGCCGTGCGCCCTTCGGCCAGCAGCACCCGGGTCACCCTCGGGGTTTTTATCGGTTACTACGGCGAACACCAGCCATTGGCCTACTGGAGCTAAACCCATGAGCAGCGTGCAAGAAATCAACCTCAAGGCGTACTTCAACAAAGGTGGCGAAGACCACAGCTTCGACGGCAAGAAAGTGGTATTGGCGGTCAGCGTCGGCCAGGAGTACCACGAAGACCAGAAGCTGCGCTCTACCATCCACCTGATAAACCAGTCCGGTTTCAGCCACGTCAAAGTGGTGGTGGCCGACACCCTGCAACGCCACAACAAGCACGGCAAATCCCCGGGCGAAGCGTTGTCGGCGTCGATCCGCGACGGCGATGCGTGGCTGGCGCGCAACCAGGGCATCCTCGACGGCTTGCGGGTGCCGTACCACATCACCCGCTGGAACCAGGAACTGGCCAGCGACCACTACGCCGACCTGCGCCAACAGCTCAACGGGGTGTACCAGCAGCGTGCGGAACTGCGCGAGGCCATCGAAAGCACCATTGCCGTGTTCACCGACCGCTTGCGCCTGCGCGACGAGCACGCCGATATCGAACGGGCAGCGGCCCAGTGCCGCGAATACATCCTCGAAGAAATCCCCATCATCCTGCCGCTGTGGGCGGGCGAGGGTTATGACTACGTGCTCTACCCCCAGCCAATGACCGCCGCCATGGCCACCAGCCGCGACCTGCTGATCGAACCCCACAGCCCCGACCGCGTGCGCTGGCTGCCGCTCAAATTCAAAAAACGCGGCATCCCCATCCCCTTCAACCTGCCGGGCGTCATCCATCCCAACTGGTCCAGCGGGGCGATTGCGATCTAGCCCGCCAACGGGGGGGCAGCAGGCTAATTGTGGGGGCGGGCAAACCCGCTACTACAGAGCGTGCTGATTGCTCGGTAAGCGGCTTTTCTAATGGTTTTTTTGACTTTCAACCAAGGAGTTTCCATGGGCGTTTTTGCGCAACAGCAACGCAAGTGGTGGGCGTTGCTGGGGGTGAGCATTGCCAGTTTTCTCGGCTGTGTCGATTTCACCATCGTCAACACCGCGCTGCCGGCGTTGCAGGCCGATTTGGGCGCGTCGGTGGACAGCCTGCAATGGGTCATCAATGGCTTCATCCTGGCGCTGTCGAGTGTCATGGTGCTGGTGGGGCGCTTGGCGGACCTGCATGGGCGCAAGCGCGTGCTGTT
The DNA here is from genome assembly GCF_059862525.1 of Pseudomonas sp. MF08875. NCBI lineage: Bacteria > Pseudomonadati > Pseudomonadota > Gammaproteobacteria > Pseudomonadales > Pseudomonadaceae > Pseudomonas > Pseudomonas sp. MF08875. Next base: position 50,291 of record NZ_JCBCUW010000001.1, on the reverse strand, counting down.
CATCGGCCTTGGGGTATTTGGCCTGGCGTCGCTGGCGGCGGGGCTGGCGGGGCGGGTCGATGGCCTGATTGCCGCGCGGGTGGTGCAGGGCCTGGCCTGCGCGGTGTTGTACACCGCGTCCGGGGCGATTGTCGCCAGCACCTTTGCCAGTCATGAGCAGGGCAAGGCCTTCGGCGTGCTGTTTGGCGTCAACGGCGTGGGGCTGGCGGTGGGGCCGGTGTTGGGCGGGGTGATTAGCGCCGCGTTCGGCTGGCCATGGATCTTCCTTATCAACGTGCCGTTCGTGCTGCTGAGCCTGGGCATTTGCGCCTTGAGCGTCGATGAGTCGCGCAGCGGCGATACGGGCGCAACCCTCGATTGGCCCGGCGCGTTGTTGCTGCTGCTGGGCCTGCCGAGCCTGGTGCTGGTGATCGTGCAGGGCGCGGCGTGGGGCTGGACCTCGGCGCCGAGCTTGAGCCTGGGCGCCATTGCGGCAGCGGCATTGCTGGCCTTCGTCCAGGTGGAGAGGCGCGTGGCGGCGCCCATCATCGATGTGCAGTTGTTCGCCAACCGGCGCTTTGTCGCCGGGGTGGTCGCCAGTTTTGGCCTGGCGGTGTTCTATTGCGTGGCGTTTTTCGTGATGCCGCTGTACCTGGCACTGATCCGTGGCGAAGGCGTGCAGGCCAGCGGTTGGCTGCTGTTGCCCACCACCCTGGGGGTGGCGCTGTTGTCGCCGCTGGTGGGGCGCCTGGTGGACCGCAAAGGCCCGGCGCTGCTTATCAAAACCGGTTTGCTGCTGTTTGTGCTGTCGGCGGCGCTGCAAGTGGGCTTCGACCGCCAAACCTCGCTGCCCTACTTGCTGGCGGCGTTTGGCCTGATGGGCCTGGGCTGGGCGAGCATCCTCGGGCCGTCCACGGTGCTGGGGATCAGCGCCGTGCCCCAGGACGTCAGCTCGGTGGCCATGGGCTCGCTGATGACCTTGCACAACGTCGGCGGTGGCCTTGGGCTGGCGGTGGGCGTGGGGCTTTATCACCACTTTGCCGGGCCACTGGCGGGGGATGTGCAGGGGGCCTTCTTGCAGGGCTACCGGGCGGTGATGGTGTTCCTCGCCCTGGTGAGCCTGGCGGTGTGGGCGCTGGTGAGCCTGTTGCTGCGGGCGCCCGTGCCTGCGCCGCTGGCCGAGGAGGGCGCCCACGGTGGCTGAGTGCGGCGGGCAGATCCGCCTCGGTGCGTTCCTCTGCGGCGCCAACGCCTCGCTGAACGCCTGGAGCGCTGGCCGCTGTGGGAGCTGGCTCTGCCCGCGATGGCGCCCGGCCAGCCTCTACAAAGCGCCCCGCACTCAGCGCTCCACCGGCACCGCCAACCCTGGATGGGTCAGGGCGTGGGTGCGGGCGTCGAAGAAGTGCAGTTCGGTGTCCAGCCCTTCAAACAGCGCCGCGTAGTGGCGTTTTTGGTGCTGCACAAAGGCCGCGGTGCGGGCCTTGATGCCGATGGCCAAGGCCTTGGGCCGGGCCAGGCGCAGGGCTTGGACAAGGTGCTGGTCCTGCTCGCCCAAGTTATGGCCGAGGATGCACAGGGCACCGTGTTGGCCCAGCAATTGCTGGTGGCAGAACGACAGATAGTCGGAGCTGCGAATGGTCTTGAGCTTGTCCTGGCTGCTGCCTTCATTAATGAACAGCGGTACGTCGTCCAGGGTCTTGATCGTATTGTTGATGGCGAAACTGCCGAGCAGGCTGGCCTCGGTGCTGGTCAGCTTGCGCGCGGTGCCGTCGCTGTTGCGCACCAGGTGCAGGCCGCCGTGCAGGTACAGCACGCGGGTTTTGGTCGTGGCGGTGCGGTTGAGGTCGAAGCTGGCGTCGGCACCGTCGAACAGGTCGCTGAGGGCTTGGGGGGCATGCTGGATCGCCCAGGAGGTGAGCAGGTCGTAGTTGCTGGTGAACACCGTGGGGTAGCGCGCCAGTTCCTGGCTGAGGGTGGCCAGGGTGGCCGGTTTGACCAGGCGCCAAGGGATGTGCACGGCGTGCACGCTGTTGATGAGCGCTTCCTTGATGGCGTAGTAGCGGTTGCGGGGTGCCGCCGAGCTGACGGCCAGGGCTTTGTTGACGCGGCTGGTGGTTTTCAGCGCGCTCAGTGCCTGCTCGAACACCCGCGTGCCGAGGGCCTCGAACACGCTCAGTTCTGAAGGCCCCAGGGGCTTTTCTTCCACCGTGCGGGCGTTTTCGAACAGCGAGTCGTAGCCAAAATCGTCCCACACCGCGCGGCTGGCGCCATTGCCCAGCAGCAGGGCGGTGCAGTCGAGCGTGGCGCGCAGGGCGTTCCAGTCGGCGAGTTCGGCGTCAAATTCCTGGAAATCCTTCATTGCGGTTTTTCGTCTCAAGGCGTGTCGTTGGGCGGGGCGCAGACTCTAGCACGATGGGAAGTTGAGCCAGATCAACAACTGCCCTGACCTATGGGTCGATCCTGTGCGCATGCGTCGGGCCCTGTCATCGGCCCGGCCCCCATTTGAGAGGATTGGCCATGAGCAGCACGTTTTTTATTCCCGCCGTCAACATCATGGGCATTGATTGCCTGGAAGAAGCCATGGTTGCGATCCGCAACTACGGTTTCACCAAGGCCCTGATCGTCACCGACGCCGGTTTGGCCAAGGCCGGCGTGGCCACGGCGATTGCCGAGAAACTGGCGATGCAGGACATCGACTCGGTGATTTTCGACGGGGCCAAGCCCAACCCCAGCATTGCCAACGTCGAGGCGGGTTTGGCGTTGCTCAGTACCAGCCAGTGCGATTTCATCGTGTCCCTGGGCGGCGGTTCGCCCCACGACTGCGCCAAGGGCATCGCCCTGTGTGCCACCAACGGCGGGCATATCCGCGACTATGAGGGCGTGGATCAGTCGACCAAGCCGCAACTGCCCCTGGTGGCGATCAACACCACCGCTGGCACAGCCAGTGAGATGACCCGTTTTTGCATCATCACCGACGAATCGCGCCACGTGAAAATGGCCATCGTTGACCGCAACGTCACGCCGCTGTTGTCGGTCAACGACCCGGCGCTGATGGTGGCGATGCCCAAGGGCCTGACCGCCGCTACCGGCATGGACGCCCTGACCCACGCTATCGAAGCCTATGTCTCGACCGCCGCCAACCCGATTACCGACGCCTGTGCGATCAAGGCCATCGAATTGATTAGCGCTAACCTGCGTCTGGCCGTGCGCGACGGCAGTGACCTACAGGCCCGTGAAAACATGGCCTACGCGCAGTTCCTCGCCGGTATGGCGTTCAACAATGCTTCCCTGGGTTTTGTGCATGCCATGGCCCACCAATTGGGCGGTTTCTACGACTTGCCCCACGGCGTGTGCAATGCGGTGTTGTTGCCCCATGTGCAGACTTTTAACGCGGTGGTCAGCGCTGAGCGCCTCAGCCATGTGGCCCATGCCTTGGGCACGGATATACGCGGTATGAGTGCCGAGGAGGGGGCCCAAGCCGCCATCGTGGCGATTCGTTGCCTGGCCCAGGATGTGGAGATTCCCGCCGGTTTGCGCGAGTTGGGCGCCAAGTTGCAGGACATCCCGGTATTGGCCGCCAACGCGCTCAAGGACGCCTGTGGCCTGACCAATCCGCGTGCGGCGGATCAACGCCAGATCGAAGAGATTTTCCGCAGCGCCTTCTGACCTTCGCGCAGCGCCCGTGGCATGGCCATGCGCGGGCGCTGCTCAGTGGCGCACTTCGGCGCCCTGTTCGCCGAGCAAATCCCCGATTAACTCGCACAGTACCCGGATCACGTTGGGCTGCATGTCGGCACGCAAGGTGATTTTGAGCGCCGCTTCATGCCGCGCCACCAACGGGAAAAATATCGGGGCGGTGAGAAAACCGATCTTCGCCAACTCCCCCGCGACCCTGTTGGCCACCTCGGCCTTGCCACAGGGGATGAGGCGGATGGGCAGACCATTGGCCCGTTGCGGCGTCTGAATGAGGCGGTCGAAAAAGCGGATATTGACCTGAAGTTTTTCCTGCCATTGCGTGAATTCCCCCGTGCGGTGCAGGGCAACAGCCGCGCGGCCGGCGCCGATGCACGCTGCGTTCAAGCTTTGCGAACCATTGCCCGGCGCACCGTAGCGCAACGCCAATTGGCGCTGGCGCGGGTTGGCGAACATTACCGCTGCGCCGCTGGCGCCGAAGGCATTGGCCAGCGAGGCGACGACCAACAGGTCATCGTCCAGGGCGGGCACCCGGGGGCGCACCGAGCCCGCGCCGTACTGCCCAACGGTGCTCAGCCCGTGGGAATCGTCCAGGTAGAGGAACACGCCGTAGCGGTCCTTGAGGTACAGCAGGCTGTCGAGGTCGGCAACGCCGCCCATGGGGTACACCGCGTCGGCCACGTAGACGATTTTGGCGTAGCGCTTGCACAGGTCTTCCAGCACGTTCATGTCGTTGTGGGGCACGGTGATGACCTGGGTTTCATCACTGCACAGCGCCCGCAGGCGGCTCATGGAGCAATGGGCGCGGCGGTCAAACACCATCACCGGCGCGGTGTTGCCGGTCAGCGCGCCACTGGCCAACAAGGGCAGGATCGCGGCGCTGGCGGCGCTACACGACAGGGTGCTCAGGCAACAGGCGCCGAACAGTTCCGACAGCTCGTTTTCGTACTGCTCCAAAAGCGTTAACTGACAGCGCTGGCGCACATTGGCGACGCGCAGGGTGCCGGCGTCCTGCAGGCCCTGAATGGCGCCGGCGAGAATAGTTGGGTGGTAGTCCAGGCCCAGGTAGGAGGTGCTGCTGAAGTCGCGCAACTTGCGCCCGTGCTGGTCGAGCAAGTGGTTGGGGTTCTTCACCTCGACATGCAGGCCACACACACGCTGGGCCTCGGCCGCTTGCCAGTCGCGGTCGGCCAGGGCAATGACTTTTGTGTGGTGGATAAAGCGGTGCAAGGGTGATGCTGGGTGGTTCATGGGGCAGTCCTTTGTGTGAACAGTATCTGTTTCTTTTTGTGTCAGCTTGACGGGGCGTGACTTTACAGAGCCTTCATCACCCAGATGAATCGGCTGCTTCTCTTACGGCTGCGGGGCGCTGGATGCTTGCGTGTAGGCTTTTACTGATGCTGTTGTGGGGTCGTCCGCAAGCCCCCGTCGGGGCCAGTAACGGCGATATTCTGCCGCTCCCATCGCCCGCCCCGCTGAGCCTTTGATGCTGCATAAAAGCCTGATCCGTCGCCTGGACCTGATAACCCTGCAACTTTTTGTCGCCGTCCATGAGGAAGGCACCCTGACCCGGGCCGCCGGCCGTGAGGCCATCGCACTGTCGGCCGCGAGCAAGCGCCTGATGGAGTTGGAAGAAGCGCTGGGCATCGGCCTGTTCATGCGCCAAGCCAAGGGCATGGTGCTGACGCCCGCCGGGGAAACCCTGCTGCACCACGCCCGCAAAATGCTGTTCAACGTAGAGAAAATGGGCTTGGAACTGAGCGAACACAGCTTCGGTGTGCGTGGCTACGTGCGCATGTTGGGCAACCTCTCGGCGATCATTCAGTTTTTGCCCCAGGACCTGCGGGACTTTTCCGAGCACCACCCCCACGTCAAGGTCGACCTCGAAGAGCGCCCTAGCAGTGGCGTGATCCAAGGCGTACTCGACGGTGTGGCGGACTTCGGTATTTGCTCGCGTGACAGCGATGTCAAGACACTGGGCGCCGTGCCTTATCGCCACGATCAATTGATGGTGGTGATGCGCGCCGACCATGAGTTGGCCAGCGCCCGGGAACTGGCGTTTGTCGACACCCTGGGCAGCGACTATGTGGGCCTGCATGCCGCCAGTTCGATCAACATGCGCACCCACGCGGCGGCGCGTCAGGCCGGGCGGGTGCTGCGCCTGCGTATCCACGTGCCGGGGTTTGACGCGGTGTGCTGCATGGTGTTGGCCAACATGGGCATCGGCATCCTGCCGCAACGGGCCTTCGAACTGATTGGCCAGCCCTTGGGCCTGCATGCGGTGCCGCTGAGTGACGACTGGGCACGTCGCACGTTGATTCTGGTGGTGCGGGACGAGGCTTCGCTTTCTCCTGTAAGCCGCATGCTCTTCGAGCGGTTACGCTTGGTGCATGGCGTGTAGGAAACGGCTGGCCGTTTTGGCATCCATTGCCCGTTCGTATTTGGCGAAAGCCTGTTGCCAACTCACGGTTGGATTCCCCGCCCCGCGCTCCTCTAGCCTTGGTCGAACTTCCAAGAACAAGAGGTAAGCCCCATGAACGCCTCCACGAGCGAAACGACCGCCCTGTACGGGATCAAGGTCATTGAGATTGGCACCCTTATCGCCGCGCCTTTCGCCGCGCGCCTGCTGGCGGAGTTCGGCGCCGAAGTCATCAAGATCGAAGCCACCGGCCAGGGCGACCCGTTGCGTAAATGGCGAAAGCTCCATGAGGGCACATCACTGTGGTGGTACCTGCAATCGCGCAACAAGAAGTCCCTGGCGTTGAACCTCAAGTCCGCCGAGGGCGTGGCGCTGGTCAAACAACTGGCCACTACCGCCGATGTGCTGATCGAGAACCTGCGCCCCGGTGCGCTGGAGGCCCTGGGCCTGGGCTGGGATGAGTTGCATGCGATCAACCCGGGGCTGACCCTGGTGCGTATCTCCGGCTATGGCCAGAGCGGCCCGTACCGCGACCGCCCCGGTTTCGGCGCCATTGGCGAGGCCATGGGCGGGTTGCGTTACACCACCGGCACTCCGGGTTCGCCGCCGGCGCGGATGGGGGTGAGCCTGGGGGATTCATTGGCCTCGCTGCATGGCGTAATCGGCGCGCTGATCTCGTTGTTGCGGGTCAAGACCGGGCGCGGCGCGGGGCAGGTCGTGGATGTGTCGCTGGTGGAAAGCGTATTCAACGTGATGGAAAGCCTGGTGCCGGAGTACGACTTGCTGGGCCATGTGCGTGAGCGCAGCGGCGGTTCGCTGCCGGGCATTGCGCCGTCCAACACCTACCTGACGGCGGATGGCGCCTACGTGGTGATCGCCGGCAACAGCGACCCGATCTACAAACGCCTGATGACCGCCATCGGCCGCGAAGACCTGGCCCTGGCGCCGGAGTTCGCCCACAACGACGGGCGCGCGGCCGGTAGCCGGGTGCTCGATGCCGCTATCGGCCACTGGACGTCCAGCCTGCCCATCGAGCGCGTGCTGCACGTGCTGGATGCCGCCCAAGTGCCGGCCGGCAGGATCTATTCGGTGGCCGACATCGTCGCCGACCCCCACTACCAGGCGCGGGAGATGCTGCTGCAGGCCGAGTTGCCCGGTGGCACCCGGGTGAAGATGCCGGGCATCGTGCCCAAGCTTTCCGCTACGCCAGGGGCGGTGAACTGGTCCGGGCCGGGCCTGGGCCAGCACACCGACGAAGTCCTCGCGGGGCTGGGCTTGAGCGTGCGGCAGATCGAAGGCCTGCGGGCTGCGGGGGTGGTGCAATGATCTCGGATTTCTCCCAGACCCTGGTGATCCAGGAAGTGTCGCCCCGCGACGGCTTGCAGATCGAGCCGATCTGGGTCGAAACGGTGGACAAGATTGCGCTGATCGACGAACTGTCCCTGGCCGGCTTCAGCCGCATCGAGGCCGGCTCGTTTGTCTCGCCCAAAGCGGTGCCGGCGCTGCGTGACAGCGAGCACGTGTTCCAGGGCATTACCCGTCAGCCGGGGGTCGTTTATGTAGCCCTGGTGCCCAACCTCAAGGGCGCGCAACGGGCGTTGGCGGCTCGGGCCGACGAGCTGAACCTGGTGATGTCCGCTAGCCAGACCCACAACCTGGCGAATCTGCGCATGAGTTGCGAGGGCTCCTTCCTCGCGTTCGGCGAGGTGGTGGAGAGTGTCCGCGGTACGGCGGTGGGCCTCAACGCCACCGTGGCGACGGCGTTTGGCTGCCCGTTCGAGGGCAAGATCGATGCCGACCGCGTGCTGGGCATAGTCGACGGCTACCTGGAGTTGGGCATGCACGGCATCACCCTGGCCGACACCACGGGCATGGCCAACCCGTTGCAGGTCGAACGCCTGGTGCGCCGAGTGTTGCAGCGGGTGCCGGCGGCGCGCCTGACCCTGCATTTCCACAACACCCGGGGCCTGGGCCTGTGCAACGTGTTGGCTGCTTTCGAGGCCGGTGCACGGCGCTTCGACGCCTCCCTCGGGGGCTTGGGCGGCTGCCCGTTCGCGCCGGGCGCCTCAGGGAATATCTGCACCGAGGATCTGGTGAACCTATGCGATGAAATGGGCATCCACACCGGCATCGAGCTGCCCCTGCTGCTGCGCCTGTCCCGGCGCCTGCCCGCGTTGCTGGGTCATGAGCTGCCCGGCCAGGTCGCCAAGGCGGGCACTCCCCAACATCTGTATCCGGTGCCGCAATACGTCGCAGGGCTGTAACCCGGAAAACCATAAAAACAATCGGGCGCCTGCGGGCGACCCACTGGAGAAATTTCATGAGCCTGAATGTCCTGGGGGTCGGCGCGAGGCCGGCCACTTCTCAAGATGCCGAGCGGGCGGTGGTGCGCAAAGTCGCCTGGCGCCTGATGCCGCTCATCATGGTGTGCTACCTGTTCGCGTTTTTTGATCGCATCAACATCAGCTTTGCCAAGTTCCAGTTGCAGGCCGACCTGAGCCTGAGCGACACGGCCTATGGCCTGGGGGCCGGGCTGTTCGTGGTCGGCTATGTGATCTTCGAGGTGCCGAGCAACATGATGCTGTACCGGGTCGGCGCACGGCGCTGGATCGCGCGGATCATGATGTCCTGGGGCTTGGCCACGGCGGCCATGGTGTTCGTTACCGCCGAATGGCAGTTCTATGTGCTGCGTTTCCTGATTGGCGCCATGGAGGCCGGTTTCGCGCCGGGGGTGCTGTATTACCTGACGCTGTGGTTCCCTCAGCATTTCCGTGGCCGGATCACCTCCATGCTGTTCCTTGCCTCGGCTTTCGCCGGGTTGGTGGGGGCGCCGTTCTCGGGGCTGGTGCTGCAGCACCTGGATGGCGTACTGGCGATGCGCGGTTGGCACTGGTTGTTCCTGCTCGGAGGCTTGCCCTGCATCGGCCTCGGCTTGTTGGTACTGGGCCTGCTCAAAGACCGTATCGAAGACGCACCGTGGCTGAGCGCCGCAGAGAAAATGCTTCTGGCCAGCCGCATCGCCCAGCACGAACCGCACAAGCACGGTGGCTCCTTGCTCTCGGCGCTGCGCATTCCAGGGTTTCTGACCCTGGGCCTGATCTACTTCCTGATCCAGGTGGCGTCCTATGGCCTGAACTTCTGGGCACCGCAGATGATCCGCAGCGCCGGCACGGAGGACCCGGTGATGATCGGCCTGCTGACCGCCATCCCCTACGTCTGCGGCGCGATCACCATGGTCGTGATGGGGCGCTGGTCGGACGCCACTGGCGAGCGGCGCAAGTTTGTCTGTGGCCTGGTTAGCCTGGGCGCGGTGGGGTTCTTTTGCGCCGGGATCTTTGCCAGCCACACCACGTTCCTCATCATCGCCCTGGGCATGTTGGGCGCCGGGATCATTGCTTCGATCCCGGCCTTCTGGACCTTGCCGCCCAAGTTGCTGGCAGGGGGCGGGGCGGCGGCGGCCGGCGGCATCGCGGTGATAAACACCCTGGGCCAGTTTGGTGGGATCGTCAGCCCGGTAATGGTCGGCCGCATTCGCGACCTGACTGGCAGCACCACGCCGGCGCTGTACGTGATCGGCACTGCCGCGTTGCTCGCCGCGGCCCTTGTGTTGTGGGGGTTGCCGCAGAAGCTGCGGGCCCTGGACACCCCGCGGGCGGACTGACACCGATCAGTGGCTGGTGGCCAGGGCCTTGGCGGCCGAGCCACCGAACTGGATCAGCCCTACACCGGCAATCAGCAGGATGGCCCCCAGCAGGCGCGGCGGGGTCAACTGCCGCTCCATCAGGCCGAACCAGCCGAAGTGGTCCAGCACCAGGGACGCGATAACCTGCCCGGCCAGCGCCAGGGCAATGAACCCCGATGCGCCGAGCCGGGGCAGCAGCACCAGCGCCAGGGAAATGAAGCACACCCCGAACGCACCGCCGGCCCACATCCACAGCGGCGCCTTGCTGATAAAACCCAGGGATGGCAGCGGTAGGCGCAGCATCAGGATGATCGGCAACAGCACCGCGATACTCACCAGCAGCGAGGCGAGGGTGGCCCACAACGGGTGGCCCAGGCCGCGGCCGAGGTTCGCGTTGATCGCACTCTGGAAGGGCACGACCGCCCCGGCGATCACTGCCAGTAGTAAAAGGCCAAGCCAATGCAAAGGGTTCATGTGAAGGTTCCTGGAGGTTTTGCTGGACTCTAATGTATTCATAGTTTTAATTTAAATTCAGTTTTCAAATGTAGAACATGCACAAAATGAATGATCTGCGCCGTATCGACCTCAACCTGTTGGTGGTGCTGGACGCCTTGCTCAGCGAGCAACAGGTGACCCGCGCCGCCGAACGCCTGCATTTGAGCCAACCGGCGGTGAGCCATGCCCTAGCACGCCTGCGCGACATGCTCGGCGACCCCTTGCTGGTACGCGCCGGGGCTGGCTTGGTGGCCACGCCTCGGGCCTTGGAATTGGCGCAACCTCTGGCCGAGGCCTTGGCGCGGGTGCAGGCATTGCTGGCGCCGAGCCAGTTCGACCCAGCGTCGGCCAAGCGCCGGTTTCGCCTGGCGATGTCTGACTATGGCGCGGCGCTGGTGTTGCCAGGGTTGATACGCACCTTGCGCCAGCAGGCGCCGGGCATCGACCTGGTGGTCAGCCACGCCAGCCGCGAAGGCATGCTCGATGGCGTGCTCAACGGTGACATCGACCTGGCTGCCGGGGTGTTCCCCGAACTGCCCCATGAGCTGCGCAGCACCCCGCTGTTCGAGGAGCACTTCGCCTGCCTGGTGGATCGCCACAGCCTTGGCGCCGACGGCCAGCTCGACTTGCCCACGTACCTGGCGCGGCCCCATGTGCTGCTGGAGATGCGCGGCAGCGGCACCCCGGAAATCGAGCGGGCGCTGACAGCGATCCGCTGCCGCCGTCATGTGGCGGTCAGCCTGCCGCACTGGAGCGTCGCGCCACACCTGATCGGCGGCACCGACCTGATTCTCACTGTTGCCTCGCGGGGGTTGCGGGGTATCGACGACCCAGGGTTGGCAGTGGTGGCCCCGCCGTTCAGCATTCCCAACTTCAATTTCGTGCTTGCCTGGCACGAGCGCCGGGGTGGCGACCCGGCCCTCAATTGGCTCAACGGGCAGATTGAACAAGTGTCGGGCCGCGTGCCGCAGGCTCAGCGGTAGCTAGTAATCTTTAGCGCCTGAGATAGACTGCGGCGATTCGCCTCATGTCGTTTGGCCATCTGCCTTGGACATGATCGACCTTCATTACAGTTCTCGATGGAAAACGGGATGACGCCTTCCTTGCTGTTCGCGGTACTGGCTTCTGGTTTTATCTATGGCATCACCCCAGGCCCGGGCGTGCTGGCGGTGTTCGGCATCGGCGCGGCGCGAGGGCGCCGGGCGGGGGCGGGGTTCCTCTGCGGGCACCTGCTGGGCGATGTGGTGTGGTGTAGCACGGCGCTGATCGCCATTGTCGGTGCGCGGGTGATCGGCAGTACGGCGTTCGACGTGCTGGGCGTGCTTAGCGGCCTGTACCTGTTCTGGCTCGGCGCGCGGGCGCTGGGTGCGCGGCGCAACAGCGACCCGGCCACCCAAGGCCCGGCGCGGCAACCGTTCTGGCATGGCGTGGTGTTTGGCCTGACCAACCCCAAGGCTTACCCGGTGGCGGTGGCGACCTTCACGGCGCTGCTGTCCAGCCGTGCCGAACTGCTCAACTGGGAAATGCTGCCGTGGCTGATTTTCCTCAGTTTTATCGGCGGGCTGGCGGCGTACGCCATCCTGATCGCCGTGGTTGGCGCGCGGCACGTGCGTACCCTGTACCAGCGCCATGAGCTGGCGATCACCCGGGTTTGCGGCTTGATGTTCATCGGCTTCGCCATCAATGCCCTGTTGCACGCGGTGCCCGGGTTGCTGGCGAACAAAACCCTGGATTGACCCTCCAGGGAGCAGCGCTGCAGTAATGGCCCCAGGGACGGATACTCAATGCTGGATTTTTACGGGCAGTATCGACTCCAGATGGCAACCAAGAACTCCGCTCCACTGGCGAGCTACATCGATCTATTGCTGGATGCCGTGTGCGCGGTGGACGGGCAGGGGCGTTTTGTCTTTGTCAGCGCCGCGTGCGAGCGGATCTTCGGCTATACCCCCGAGGAACTGATCGGCCGGGCGATGATCGACCTGGTCCACCCCGCCGACCGCGAGCGCACCCTGCAAGCGGCGCGGGAAATCATGGGCGGTCAGCCCATGCCGAATTTCGAGAACCGCTACCTGTGCAAGGACGGGAAAATCGCCCATATCCTTTGGTCGGCACGCTGGTCGCCCGTGGATCAACTGCGCATCGCCGTTGCCCGCGACATCACCGAGCGCAAGTTGGCCGAGTCCAAACAGGCTGCGCTTTATGCCATCTCCGAAGCCGCCCATGCCGCCGAGGATTTACTGGCGTTGTTCGGCCGCATCCACCGCATCATCGGCGAGTGGCTGCCGGCGCTGAACTTCTCCGTAGCGCTGTACGACCACCAGTGCCAGCAGATCAGTTTTCCTTATCAGGTTCACGACCAGAACGCTGCGCCGCAGCCTCAAGGCGTGGACACGGCCAGCCTGTGCGCAGAGGTCATCCGCAGTGGCCAGCCGCTACTGCTCACGCCTGAGGACAGCGGCCGGTTGCCGGCCTTCGACGCGTTGGCCCATGACCTGCACTCTTCCTGCTGGCTCGGCGTGCCGCTGACATCCCCGCGCGGCACCATCGGCGCCTTGGTGGTCAAGAGCCCGCCGGGTGGGGAGCACTACACCGAGCAGGATAAGGAACTGCTGCAATACGTCTGCGCCCAGGTGGCCACCGCCATCGAGCGCAAGCAACTGCACGCGCGTTTGCAGCACATGGCACAGTTCGACCAGTTGACCCAACTGCCTAACCGCGAACTGCTGCGCGAACGGGTGCGGGCGGCGCTGACCCGCGCGCGGCAGGAGGCGGGGCGCATGGCACTGCTGTACATCGACCTGGACAAGTTCAAACAGGTCAACGACAGCTACGGGCACGGCGTTGGCGACCTGCTATTACAAGCCGTGGCCAGCCGCCTCAAGGGCTGCGTGCGCGAAAGCGACACCGTCGCGCGCATGGGCGGCGATGAGTTCGTCGTGCTGCTTGAAAAGGTGCACGAAGAAGAGGATGGCCGACGCGTGGCCGAGAAGATCCGCCAGGCCCTGAGCCAGCCGCTGCACCTGGGTGGCCATCTACTGACCATCGTGCCCAGTATCGGCCTGGCGTTTTACCCGCAGCACGGCGACGAAGACACGCAATTGTTCAAGCACGCCGACGATGCCATGTACGCCGAAAAACGACGCCAGCAAGCGCTCTGAACTGGGGCCGTTCGTCGTGGCCGCGACAAGTTTTTTAAACCTTTACGGTGCCAGGCATTCTGAAGTTGTGCGGGCGTCCCCCGCGCCAGTCACTCAGGAGGCAAGGCTAAGGCCTGCGCCTCAACTGCCATCTTCAAGGAGGGCGCGATCATGAGCCTCAAGGCCAGCCGATTACGCACCGTCAGTTTTTCCCTGCTCTTGGGCCTGTGGGCCAGCCAGGCCTGGGCCCAGACGCCCACGCAATTCATCGACGACGCTTCGGCCCAAGCCATCGCCGACATCGAACTGAACCGCATGGCCCACCAGAAAACCGAGTCCCAAGAGGTCAAGGACTACACCATCCAGGTCATCAACGACCGCACCACCGCCAACCAGCACCTGGCCAAAATCGCCAAGCAACTGGCACTGCCCGTGGCCGAGCGCAGCGAAGTGGTCGACAAAGCCAAACGCCTGATGCCCCAGGTCAAGGACGGCGACACCTTCGACCAGGCCTACGCCGCCGCTCAGGTGAAAAACACCGAACAAGCCATCGAACAACTGCAACAACAGGCGAAAACCAGCGAACTGCCGGAACTCAAGGCTTTTGCTGAAGAAACCCTGCCCAAACTGGAAGAACACCTGGAGCGGGCGCGGGCATTGGCGGGCAGGTAACACGAACCTCTGTTTTAGGTGGGCGTGGGCGCTTGTGATGGCGTCGATTGTCGCCGGGTGGAAATGTCCGGCCCATTCAGCGGCTTGTCGAAGCGGTGGCTTGCGAGATGACGGGGCACAAAAAAACCGGCGTATTAGCCGGTTTTTTAGGTTCGCTGTTTGCCACAAGGAGCGGGAACAGGCGAGGAATAAGTGGAGCGGGTGAAGGGAATCGAACCCTCGTTATCAGCTTGGGAAGCTGGAGTAATGCCATTATACGACACCCGCTCAGAGCGGCTGACTTTGTACCAGATGTGCGCTTGGATTTGAAGTTTTTCTTTGTCGGGTCAACACATTAGTGGCCGGTATTGAGAGAGCAAGCCCCACGTATCGGGTGTTTTGGCCGTGGCGTGGGGCTTGTTTGCAGGGCGGGTCAAAGGGCCAGTGCAGGGTGGGCCGGGTGGTGGAGGTAGCGCGGTCGGGTTTCGTGTTGGCCGGGTTTGAGGAAACCTATCAAGGCGTGGCGGGTGTCGCGGCAGGCGGCTTTGTGTTCCATGTCGAGGAAGTGCCCCGTGGCCTGGACGGTGCTGAAGCTGCTGTGCTGCACGTGGTCGGCGAACAGTTTGGCGTCGCTGGCGGCGGTGTATTCATCCCATTCACCATTGACGAACAGCACCGGCACGCTGATTTTTTTCGCGGCACGCAGGTAGCAACTGCGGTCGCTGGTGAGTACGTCGTTGATGTGAAAGCGCATTTGCCCATATTCGTGCTCGGCCAGGTTGCTGACGTGGCGGTAGTTGAAGCGCTTGAACAGGGACGGCAGGTGTTTGCCGATGGTGGAATTCACCAAGTGCCCGACCCGGTCGCGGTCCAGGGCGCCGAGGTAGCCAGCCCCGCGTTCGAGGTAGTCGAGCATGGGCGCGTTGATGACCGGCGAGAACGAACTGACCACGGCTTTTTCGATCCGTCGTGGCCGTTGGGCCAAGGCCATTAGCGTGGCCGCGCCGCCCCAGGAGAAGGACAGGATGTGCTCGGCGGCGAAGTGATCGATCAGTTCCAGCAGGATCTGCCCTTCGACGTCCTTGGTGAGCATTTTTTCATGGCGGTTGTGGGCCTTGGATTTGCCCGCGTAGGGCTGGTCGTAGAGCACCACATTGAACTGCGGGTGCAGGTTTTTCACGGTTTGGGCAAATGACGCAGTGGTGGCCATCGAGCCGTTGACCAGGATGATGGTTTTTTCTGCGGCATCTGCGCGATAGAACTCCGTGTAGACCCGGTACTGCCCCTGTATATCCAGCACGGCGATTTCTGGCCTCATGTCGTAAGACTCCTGGCAAGCAAGCGGGTATGCGCGCAACGTGAGTGTGCACGGGCTTTGTGACAGGTAGGCATACGCCTGCAAGTGAGGGCCCATGTCGATCCGCTGGGGCTGGTCGACGGGTGTTGTTATAGGCGGGCAATTTGCCGGAATGCGTTGAGCCTCAAGGGCCCAGGCCAGCAAATTTTTTATTGGAAGTGGCTTGTGACTGTGCGGTCATGTTACGGCCGACCGTTTGATTCAAGCAGGGCATCGGGCAACCCGCAAGTACCGAATGGCCATTGTCCTGCAACCTGCAGGGCCGACTTCAGATCTGCTGGATTTCATCCGGGGTTAAGGCACGGTACTGGCCCGGCGCCAGGGCCGGGTCAAGCACCAGCGGCCCCATGGCTTCGCGATGCAGGCGCAGAACCTTGTTGTCGAAGTGGCCGAACATGCGTTTGACCTGATGGTAGCGGCCTTCGACGATGCTCAGGCGTGCGGTCCTGGGGCCCAGCACTTGGAGTTCGGCGGGTTGGGTGGTGAGGTTTTCAAAGGCAAAGTACAGGCCGGCGGCGAATATCTGTGCGTAGTGCGGGCCGATGTCTTGCTCGGTTTCGACGTAATAGACCTTGGCCAGTTTGGTCTGCGGCTGGGTCAGGCGCCGCGACCAAGTGCCATCATTGGTCAGTAGCATCAGGCCGGTGGTGTTGAAGTCCAGGCGCCCGGCGATGTGCAGTTGGTGCTTGTCCGGTGCGGCGATCAGGTCCAGGACGGTTTTGTGCTCTGGGTCGCGGGTGGCGCTGACGCAGCCCTTGGGCTTGTGCAGCATTAGATAGCGCGCGGGCGTTGCAGCTTGCAGCAACTGGCCATCGCATTCGACCCGGCTGAACTCGCGCACGTCATGGTGGGGGTCGCTGACGGTGTGCCCGTCCACCTGCACGCGGCGTTCTGCCAGCAGCAGGCGCACCTGTTTGCGGTTGAAGCAGGGCAGGTTGCTGAGAAAGCGATCGAGGCGCATGGCTATCGGCGGGCGGCGAATGGGGCGCGCATGTTACTCCACGGCCGGGGCCGCTGCCTGCAACTGCGCGTCGACTTGCGCGCAGCGCGGGCACAGGCACGCGGCGTTACGCAGTTCGGGGGGCAAGGCCTGCAGCACGCGCGGGTCGATGCTGACGCTGTAGCACCAGCAGGCCTGGTCGGCGCTACGCGGGTCGGCCAGGGTGCAGCCGTTGCGGGCGCCGCAGGCCGGGCACAGTTCGGGTTTATTCATAGCTTGAGTGAGGCATTTCTACGCAGGTGCGGTTGCGGCCCGTCTGTTTGGCCCGGTACATCGCCTGATCGGCCCGGGACAGCAAGCTGTGCAGGGTGTCGTCGGGTTGCAGGGTGGTGAGGCCGATACTGACGGTTATTTGCAGGGTTTGCCCCTGATAGTCGTAGCGTTGTTCTTCGATGCGCGTGCGAATTTTTTCGGCAATCATCAGGCCATCCTGGCCGTCGGTGTCTTTGAGCAGCACGATGAATTCTTCACCGCCCCAGCGGCAGATGATGTCGGATTGGCGCAGGCAGCTTTCCAGGTCTCGGGAGAAACCGGCCAGCACCTTATCGCCGGCGAGGTGGCCGTAGGTGTCGTTCAGGCGTTTGAAATGGTCAAGGTCCAGCAGCATCGCGGCCAGGGGCTTGGGCTCGCGCTGAGCTTCGTGCAGCGCTTGCGCGGCCAGCAGGTCGAAGCCACGGCGGTTGGGTAGGTCGGTGAGGCTGTCGAGGGTAGCCTGGGTCTCGATCCGCCGTTGGTAACGGTTGACCACGCGGTTAAGCAGCGCCAGCACGATGAGCGTGACGATCAGGCAGATCAGCAGGTTCAGGTACAGCGACTGGCGGATCTCGCCCAGGGCGCTGTCTTCGCGCTTGTCGACGAACAGATACCAGTTCAGTTCAGGAATAAAACGCACATTAAGAAAGTGCTCCTGGCCTTGGGCCGAGTATTCATAACTGCCACTGTGGGGCTTGGGCAGTTTGGCCAGCAGGTCTTTGAGGCTTTCCAGGTCATGCAGCGATTGCCCGGCGCGCGCGCCTTGCGGGCCACCGTCGGCACCGGTGAGCACGAGCCGTCCCGTGGTGTCGACGAAGTACACGCTGCGCTGGTAGCGCTGCTGGTAGGTGTCGATCAGTTTTATCACCGCATCGACGGTCAGGCCCACACCAGCGGCGCCGATGAACTGGTTCGCGTAGTCGTAGACTTTGTAGTTGATGAAGAACGTCAGGCTGTCCTGGTTGGCCATGTCCAGGTCAACGTTGATCTCGTAGGGCGTGGCCATGTCGCGCACGCGGAAGTACCAGGCATCGCGGGGCTCATCGACGGCGATTTTCTTCAGCACGCCCTTGGCCTGGTAGTAGGTCAGGCTGCTGTTGGAGACGAAGAACGCGGTGTATGCGCCGTAGTGGGTCATCACTTCGTTGAGGTAGCGGGTCATCTGCCCCGGCTCGCGCTCGCCGGCCATCACCCAATCGCGCATGAAGGTGTCGCGGGCCATCATCGAGGAAATCAGGATGGGCCGTACCAAATCCTTCTGGATTTCCGAGTAGACGGTGTCGGAGGTCAGGGGCAGTTCGGTGTTGACGATGTTGTCGCGAATGGAGGCCCGCGAGGCGTAGTAACTCAGTAGCGAAGTGGCGAGGAAGCCACAGCCCAGCAGAGCGATAAGGGTGGTGACCAACCCGCGTTGGGAGTAGAGCGCAGAACGAAGCGGCATAGCGATTCCATGGCTAGAGACCTGATGGGTGCATTCTAGTGGCACCGAGGGTAAATGATGGAGGCATTTTCGGCCGCCTTGCGCTGCTGCAAAGCCGGGAAGGGGGGGAGTAACGAGTTGCCTGGCATTGTTCTTATTGTTGTTTGGGATTAAGCCTACAGAAAGTCCCATTGTTAAATTACTAATGCCCGATAGTCTCATCACTGTCCGCTGTAAACGTATTCGCAAGGAATCGAAACAGGCGGACTTAATTAACGACTATCAGGGGTTAGTTATGAAAATGAAATTTCTTGTTGCCGCGGCACCATTGTTTTTTTCCATGAGTTCGTGGGCCGTTAGTTTTGAAAGCTGCCCTGCACCGGCGGATATCACCGGTAAGTACGGCATCTACACGGCAACTACGGCCAGTGCCAAAGGCGAGTGGCTTGGCGTGCTCAGCCCGTCGGCAGTGCAAAACCAAAAAGTGGTGTCGTTTGAGAATGGAGTGTTCTACCCCAGTAACAATGCCAGTGGAACAGTGGGCACTGTGGGCTATTGCCAATATAAAGTGGGTAATGGTGAAGGCTTGAATATGCGTTATCGCCCGAACGAAAGTTCTGATGTTTTAGTACAGCTGAGGAACCTGGATAAGTGGAAGCAAGTTACCACCGAGATTGGCTTGGTGTTGTATGAATGCACCAACCAGGCACCGGGCGACTGTGCCTTCAGTGATGTCGAACAATAATTCGCGCGGATAACCGCAACCGCCAGGCAGCCACCCGGGTACCCTCGTTTGTATTCGGGTGTTGCTGAATGGCACCAGATTCCGTTTTTGTTGTCAGATATTTCGTCAGTCGGTGTATTTGCCGGCTGACGCCAACCAGCGTCGCTGGCATGGCCCATCAGCGGTCCAGGAGGCCGCCATGTATCGCCGAATTCTTCTGATTGTTGTGCTGGGTCTGTCTCTTGCTGCGTGCACGCCTTACTACGATGGAGGGTCGACGTACTACCGTTCCGAGGTCTACAGCACGCCGGCACCGGCCTATTACTACGGTGGCGGGAGTTACTACCAGGATCGCAATCGCTATTACAGCCCGGCCCCGCGTTATTACTCGGCGCCTCGTTATTACCAATCGGCTCCGCGCTACTACCAGCCTGCACCACGCATGGCCTACCGCGCCTACCCCAATCGCGGCTGGGACCAGCACCGCGGCCCGCGGGGTGACTATCGCGGGCGCGATGAGCGCGCCGAGCATGGCAACCGCGGCCACGACAGAGGCCACAACCGCGGCGAGCGTGATGGGCGGGGTGATCGCGGTCACCGTGGCGGGCACAACCGCTGAGGCTTGTCCTAGCCTATTACCGTTACTTAAAACGTTGAGCCGGAGGGGGCGAGCTTGCTCGCTCCCTCCGTCGTCTTGGGGTCATGAGCGTCAATACTCAGATAAATCCGCCAGCGGATGCCTGCCTTCCCAAGCCTTGTGAAAATGCGCCTCGATCACGGCTGGGGGAATGCCGTTGATATCGGGCCAGTGCCAATGGGGCGTCTGGTCCTTGTCGATCAGCCGGGCCCGCACGCCTTCGCTGAACTCGGGATGACGGCAGCAGTTGAGGCTCAAGCTGTATTCCATCTGGAATACCTGGGCCAACGACAAATGCCGTGCCCTGGCAATTTGCTCCCACACCAGATGCGCGGTCAGCGGGCAGCCTTCGGTCATGGTCTTGGCGGCGCGGGCCAGTAGCGGGTCGGGGTGGTCGCGCAGTTGGCTGATGGCCCGCCAGGCACCTTGCACGTCGCTGACATCCAGCCATTGATCGATCTCCCCACGCCGGGCCAGCCACTGGCCGGCGGGCACCTGCGCGCTGGCTTCTTGTTGCAGGGCCTTGAGTAGGCTGTTGAGCTGCATAGGCGTCTGTTCCTGCCAGTTGAGTTGCAGCAGCCCTTCGATCAACGCTTCCTGTTGTTCATCCAGCAAGAAGCGGTCGGCCAGGTCCAGGTCGAGGGCGTCGCGGCCGTTCAGGTGCGCGCCGGTCAGGCCGAGGAACAAACCGAGCTTGCCGGGCAGGCGCGAGAGAAACCAACTGGCACCCACATCCGGGTACAGGCCGATGCTGATTTCCGGCATCGCCAGGCG
Source organism: Pseudomonas sp. MF08875 (assembly GCF_059862525.1). Classification (NCBI taxonomy): domain Bacteria; kingdom Pseudomonadati; phylum Pseudomonadota; class Gammaproteobacteria; order Pseudomonadales; family Pseudomonadaceae; genus Pseudomonas; species Pseudomonas sp. MF08875. Next base: position 30,071 of record NZ_JCBCUW010000001.1, on the reverse strand, counting down.
ACTGCTGGGGGTGACGATGCGGATGTTGGCGCCTTGCAGCAGCCCCATGCCGCCGCCCAGCACGTAGCCGTGGCCCCAGGCGATCAACGGTTTGGGGTAGGTGTGCAGGCCATAGTCGAGGCGGTACTCGGCGGCAAAGAATCGCGCAGCCAGGGGCGGCACTTCACCGGGCTGGGCGCGGCAGGCTTGCACCAGGCTGCGCACTTCACCGCCCGCGCAGAAGGCCTTGGCGCCGTTGCCGCGCAGCAATACGCAGACGATTTGCGGGTCCTTGGCCCAGGCGTCCAGGCGTTCGCTCAAGCCCAGGATCATCGGCAGGGAGAGGGCGTTGAGGGACTTTTCGGCGTCCAGGCTGGCGATGCCGATGCGTGCGCCGTCGGTGCCGGTCAGCTCTTCAAAGTGCAGGTTCATCGTGACCTCAATCGGGAATTTGAGCGTTCAGTATGATCGCTGTGTAGGAAAGTGCCGGTTCTGCGTTAGATCAATTGACAAGCGCTGTGAGCTTTCCTAGGGTGCCGCCATTGTTTTTTCTGGACCCTTGCCATGACTTCCGACGACCGCATCAAACTGGAACCGAGCTGGAAGGAGGCCCTGCGCGCCGAGTTCGACCAACCCTATATGGCCGAACTGCGCGAGTTTCTGCGCCGCGAACATGCCGCGGGCAAGGAGATTTACCCGCCGGGTCCGATGATCTTCAATGCGCTCAATTCCACGCCTTTGGACAAAGTCAAAGTGGTGATCCTCGGCCAGGATCCCTACCACGGCCCCGGCCAGGCCCATGGCCTGTGCTTTTCGGTGCAACCGGGCGTACCGGCGCCGCCGTCGCTGGTCAATATCTATAAAGAGCTCAAGCGCGACCTGAACATCGACATCCCCAGCCACGGCTACCTGCAAAGTTGGGCCGACCAGGGCGTGCTGATGCTCAACACCACCATGACCGTGGAACGGGCGACCGCCAACGCCCATGCGGGTAAGGGTTGGCAGTTTTTTACCGACCGGGTGATCGAGATTGTCAGCGAGCACCAGCCGCACCTGGTGTTCTTGTTGTGGGGCGCCCATGCCCAGAGCAAGCAGAAACTGATCGACGCCACCAAGCATTTGGTGCTGACCTCCGTGCACCCGTCGCCGTTGTCGGCCTATCGCGGTTTTCTCGGCTGCGGGCACTTCAGCCGCACTAACAAGTACCTGGAGCAGAATGGCGAGGCGCCGATCGAGTGGCGTTTGCCGCTCGTCGTGTGAGGGTTTGGCTCAGTCCTGACGGTTCCAGTGGCGGAACAGCGGCTCGGCCAGAAACAGCACGAACAACAAGCGCATGACCTGCATCGCAGTGACCAGAGGCACCGACAGTTGCAGGGTTTCGGCGGTGAGGCTCATTTCCGCAATACCGCCGGGCATCATGCCCAGGGTCAGGGAGCGCAGGTCCAGGTGGGTCAGGGCGCTCAGGCCCAGGGCTGCGAGGGTGGCGATGAGCATGGTCAGCGCCGTGCCGACCAGGGTGCGGCCCATGAACGACGGGGCGCGGCGAAAAAACTGACGGTTGAAGTGGCAACCCAGGCCACTGCCGATCAGCCATTGGCCGACTTGGCTGCCGCCGTCGGGCAAACCGATGTGCAGATCCCAACCGATACTGACCGCCGCGCTCACCAGTAACGGCCCGAACAGCCAGGGGTTGGGCTGGCGCAGGCGTTGCCAGGACCAGGCGAGCAGGGCGCCCGCCGGGAACAACACGGCCAGCCAGCGCCAATCGACAGTGGCCGGGTGCAGCAGCGGTACGCCGTCACCCAACAGGTACTTGAAGGCAGCCGGCACACAGAGCACCACCACCAGTACCCGTAAGCTTTGCCCCGCGGCGACGCGGCTGAGCACGGCGCCGTTGCGGGCGCCGAGGTTGACCATCTCGCCGGAACCGCCCGGCATGCTGGAGAAGAACGCAGTGGCGCGGTCTTCGCCGGTGCGGCGCAGCAACCAGACCCCGACCACGCTGGACAGGCTGGTCACCAACGCACCGAAGAAGATCAGGCCGAAGTGGCTCATCACCTGCTCGATCACCACCGGGGTGAAGTGCAGGCCAATGCCGATGCCGACAATCCATTGCCCGCATTTGCGCCCGCCGGGAACTTCCGCTAACTGCCAGGGGGTGAGGCAGCGCACCAGGATGATCGCCAGCAACGAACCGACCATCCACGGCAGCGGCCAGCCGACCAGGCTGGCGAGGTAGCCGCCCGCCAGGCCCACCAATGGCGTGCCCCACCAGGCTTTAAAGGCCCGCTCAGACATCGGCGATAAGGCGCCGTTGCAGGGCGCGTTTGCGCCAGATACGCAACAGCGGCACCAGCAGCATGATGGCGGTCAGCACCCAGACCCCAAAGGTGATCGGGCTCGACCAGAGGATTTCCAGCGCGCTGTCGGAAATTGACAGCGCCCGGCGCAGGTTCTGCTCCATCAGCCCGCCGAGGATGAACCCCAGCAGCACTGGCGAGAGCGGGAAATCCAGCTTGCGCAGGATGTAGCCGAAGATGCCGATGGCCACCATCAGGAACAGGTCGAAAGTGGTGGCGTGCACGGCGTAGACGCCGATCCCGGTAATGATCGCGATCACCGGCACCAGCGCCCAGTTCGGTACGGCGAGGATGCGGGTAAAGAGGCGGATCATTGGGATGTTGAGGATCACCAGCATGATGTTGGCGATGAACAAGGAGGCGATCAGGCCCCAGACGATGTCCGGTTGCTGCTGGAACAACAGCGGGCCGGGGGTGATGTTGTACAGCGACAGGGCGCCGATCATCACCGCAGTGGTGCCCGAGCCCGGTACGCCCAGGGTCAGCATCGGCACCAGCGCGCCACAGGCCGAGGCGCCGATGGCGGTTTCCGGGGCGGCGAGGCCGCGCATGTCGCCTTGGCCAAAAGTGCCCTTGGCGCCGGCGATGCGTTTCTCGGTCATGTAGGCCACGGCGCTGGCCAGCGTCGCGCCCGCACCGGGCAACACGCCCATGATGAAACCCAGGAGGCCGCAGCGCACGTTCACCGCGAACACCGCCGAGGCTTCCTTGAGGTTGAACAGCATCCGCCCGGTGGCCTTGACCGCTTCCTGGCCACGGTGGGTTTTCTCCAGCAACAGGAGGATTTCGCTGATGGAGAACAGGCCCAGCACCAGCACCACGAACTGAATGCCGTCGGTGAGGTGGACATTGTCGCCAGTGAAACGGTACACACCGCTGTTGGCATCGATCCCCACCGTTGACAGAAACAGCCCGATCAGCGCCGCGATAAAGGTCTTGAGCGGTCGATCACCGGCCATGCCTCCCAGGCAGACGATGGCGAACACCATCAGCACGAAGTATTCCGCGGGGCCGAAGGCAATCGCCCATTTCGCCAGCAGCGGGGCGAACAACACCATGCCGCAGGTGGCGATGAATGCGCCAATGAACGAGCTCCAGGCCGACAGTGACAGCGCCACACCGGCCATGCCTTTGCGCGCCATCGGGTAGCCGTCGAGGGTGGTCATCACGGTGGAGGCTTCGCCGGGGATGTTGAGCAGGATCGAGCTGATGCGCCCGCCGTACTCGCAGCCCAGGTACACGGCGGCCAGCAGGATCAGCGCCGACTCCGGCGGCAGGCCGAGGGCGAAGGCGATGGGGATCAACAGCGCCACGCCATTGATAGGGCCCAGGCCCGGCAACAGGCCAACCACGGTGCCGATCAGGGTGCCGCACAGCGCGGTGACCAGGTTGTAGGGGCTCAGCGCCACGCCGAAGCCCTGGCCCAAGTAGCTGAAAGTATCCATATCAGTTCTCCAGGACGGCCAGCAGGCCCAGGGGCAGCGGCACGTCCATCAACGTGTCGAACAGCAGGTAGAGGCCAACGCTCATCAGGGTGGTCACCGCGATGGCAGGCAGCCAGCGGCCGCCATACAGGCGTGCCATGGGAATGCCGATCAGCATGCTGCTGAGGATGAAGCCCAGGGGCTCGAACAAGCTGGCGAAGAGCAGCAGCAACGCGACGCACAGGCCGATTTTTTGTAGGGTTTCGCGGTCCAGAGGCGGTTCGTCCTCGCTGTGCACGATGGGTGTGGGGCGAAACAGCATATAAAGCAGCGCCAGGCCCATCAGGCCCAGCATCAGCAGGGGAAAGGCCCTTGGGCCGACAGGTTCGTAGGAAAAAGCCGCCTGATAGGGCCAGGCCATGAGGGCCAAACCCAGGCACGCCAACAGCAGTGCGCCGGCGAAGATACGTTGTAACAGCATGGGGAACTCCTGGGCCGCGCGCCCGTTGCTCGGGGCGCGCGGCCGCTAGAAAGAGGCGATCACTGGATCAGGCCGAACTCTTTGGCCAGGACTTTGTAGTCGGCGACCTGCTTTTTCACGTAGGTGTCCAGTTCCGGGCCGGTCAGGGCGAATGGGAACAGCTCGCGTTGGTCGCGCAGCGTGGCGAAGTCAGTGGAGGCCAGCATTTTGTCGAAGGCGTCTTTCCACCAGGCGTAGTCTTCGTCGCTGACTTTCGGCCCCAGGTAGAAGCCGCGCACCACGGGCCAGACGATGTCGTAGCCCTGCTCCTTGGCGGTGGGAATGTCTTTCATTTCCGGTTCGTCCAGGCGTTGTTCGGCGAACACTGCCAGCAGGCGCATGTCGCCGCTCAGGATGTGGGGCATGGAGTCGGAAATATCGGTGCTACCGACCTGGATGTGCCCGCCCAGCAATGCGGTGGCGATCTCGCCGCCGCCTTCGAGGGCCACGTAGCGCAGGTCGCGTGGGTTGATCCCGGCGGCCTTGGCGATTAGCGCGGTTTGCATCCAGTCCTGGCTGCCGACGGTGCCGCCGGAGCCTATCACCACTTTGCTCGGGTCTTTTTTCAGGGCCTGGACCAAATCGTCGAGGCGCTTGTAGGGCGAGTCGCTTCTCACCGCGATGGCGCCGTAGCTGGTGCCCACCGCTGCGAGCCAGCGCACGTGGGTTTCATCGAAACGGCCGAACTTGCCCTGGGCCAGGTTCAGCAAGGAGCCGCTGGACCAGGCCACCAACGTGCCGGCATCGGCCGGGCGCTGGGCCACCACCGCGTTATAGGCCACCGCGCCCACGCCGCCGGGCATGTAGGTGACGCGCATGGGTTTGCTCAGGAGTTTTTCGTTGACCAGGGCGCTTTGCACCAGTTTGCAGGTCAGGTCGAAGCCGCCGCCGGGGGAGGCGGGGGCGATACATTCCGGGCGCTTGGGTTCGGCCAGCAACTGGCCGGTAAACAGCAGGCAACCGACGGCCAGGGCACATTGACGCAGGGATAGGGGCATGGTGGTCTCCAAGGGAGTTGTTGTTATGGGTGTGACGGGGCTTATCAGAGCACAACGCTGTAGCTGACCAGCAGGCGCATGTCATCGGCGCCGCGGGATGAACAGAGGGAGCGGTAGGTGGCGTTGCGCAGGAATCGGGTGGGCGGACGAAGACGGGGCTGTGCTGACCGCATCGTGGAACACTCCATTTATTGTTCTTATTGTCGAAAACGCATCGGGGCGTTTTTCGGGGAACTACGCTTGACCGCGTACCGCGGCCGAAACTGTCCGTGGCGGGACTCTAGCGGGCCAACCTTTCGCTAACCTTTCAGGTTTTTTTTGCCTTCACAGCATCGGATGCGCCTGTAAACTCCGCGCCCAAGAGTGGCGCCGACCCTTCCTGAATGAGGTACAGATCCATGCGTGTCCTGCTCGTCGAAGACCACCTGCAGTTAGCTGAAAGCGTCGCCCAGGCCTTGAAAAGCACCGGCCTGACGGTGGATGTGCTGCACGATGGGGTGGCCGCCGACCTGGCCCTGGGCAGCGAAGACTACGCGGTGGCAATCCTGGACGTGGGCCTGCCGCGCATGGATGGTTTCGAGGTGCTGGCGCGGTTGCGCGCCCGGGGCAAAAACCTACCGGTGCTGATGCTCACCGCCCGCAGCGACGTCAAGGATCGGGTCCACGGCCTCAACCTGGGGGCCGATGATTACCTGGCCAAGCCGTTTGAACTCACCGAACTGGAAGCGCGGGTCAAGGCCCTGCTGCGCCGAACCGTGCTCGGTGGCGAACGCCAGCAACGCTGCGGGGCGTTGGTCTATGACCTGGACACCCGGCGCTTCACCCTGGGCGAGGAACTGCTGACGCTCACTTCCCGCGAACAAGCGGTGCTCGAAGCCCTGATTGCCCGCCCGGGCCGGGTGATGAGCAAGGAACAACTGGCCTCCCAGGTGTTCGGCCTGGACGAAGAGGCCAGCCCCGACGCCATCGAAATCTACGTGCATCGCTTGCGCAAGAAACTCGATGGCCACCCGGTGGTTATTGTCACCTTCCGGGGGCTTGGCTACCTGCTGGAAAGCCGCGATGCATAAGCCCAGCAGCCTGCGTTGGCGCTTGTTGTGGAACCTGGCCCTGCTGCTGGTGGTGTTGATGGTGGCCAGCGGCTTGAGCGCCTATTGGAACGGCCGCGAGGCGGCGGACACTGCCTACGATCGCACCCTGCTGGCCTCGGCGCGGACCATCGCTGCGGGCCTGTCCCAGCGCGACGGCAGCCTGAGCGCCGATGTGCCCTATGTGGCCCTCGACACCTTCGCCTACGACAGTGCCGGGCGCATCTACTACCAGGTCAACGACATCCACCAAAAACTTATCTCCGGCTACGAAAACCTGCCCGGCCCGCCACCGGGTACGCCGCGCACAGATGATTACCCGGCCCTGGCACGCTTCTACAACGCCACCTATCAGGGGCAGAACGTGCGGGTGGTGAGCCTGCTCAAGGCCGTGATCGAGCCGAACATGAACGGTATGGCGGAAATCCGCGTCGCGGAAACCGACGAGGCGCGGGTGAGCATGGCCCGCAGCCTGATGGCCGACACCCTGTTGCGGTTGGGCATGCTGGCCATGGGCGCGCTGCTGTTGGTGTGGTTTGCCGTCAGTGCCGCGTTGCGCCCATTGGAGCGCTTGCGCACGGCGGTGGAAGAACGCCAGCCCGATGACCTGCGGCCACTGCCGTTGGTGCAGGTGCAGCATGAGCTGTGGCCTTTGGTGCGGGCGCTGAACCACTTCACCGAGCGTTTGCGCGGGCAGTTCGAGCGCCAGGCGCAGTTCATCGCCGACGCCGCCCACGAGTTGCGCACGCCCCTGGCGGCGCTCAAGGCGCGCTTGGAGCTGGGCCTGCGTGCCAGTGACCCGCAAACCTGGCGCCTGACCCTGGAAAGCGCGGCCCAGGGCACGGATCGCTTGACCCACTTGGCCAACCAGTTGCTGTCCCTGGCGCGGATCGAAAACGGTGCGCGGGCGATTGCCGAGGGCGGTGCCCAGCGTCTGGACCTGAGCCAATTGGCGCGGGAACTGGGCATGGCCATGGCGCCCCTGGCGCATGCCCGGGGTGTGGCCCTGGCGCTGGAGGCCGATGAGCCGGTGTGGTTGCTCGGCGAGCCGACGCTGCTCAACGAGTTGCTCAGCAACCTGGTGGATAACGCGTTGGCCCACACGCCTGCGGGTGGCAACGTGATTTTGCGCGTCGCCGCACCGGGTGTGCTGGAGGTGGAAGACGATGGCCCGGGCATCCCCCGCGAGGAACGCGGCCGGGTGTTCGAGCGCTTTTACCGACGCAGCGCCCAAGGCGCCGGTTCGGGCCTGGGGCTGGCGATTGTCGGGGAGATCTGCCGCGCACACCTGGCGCAAATCAGCCTGCACGACGGTGCGGGGGGCGGGCTGAAGGTGCGGGTAAGTTTTATTGCTGGCGCCTAGTAAAACATCGACCGGGATTCTTCCAGGTCGAGGCACAAGGTGGGGTTGTCCAGGTCAAGGTCCAGTTTGCGGAACGCCGGAACTTCCTGCAGGTCGAGCCGCGCCAATGGGTGCCGGGTGCCCCGGTGGCAGTAGAGCGTGGCCACTTGCACCAGGTCGACGTAATCCAGTTGCAAGGATTGGCGGGTGAAATCCTGGTACAGGCCGGGCAGCTTCACCAGCCGTTCCGGGAATTCCCAAACACTGAGCAGTTTGTCCCCCAGCAACGGGTGGATGTGTTCGATCACGTGGTTGAGGCTGACCGGGTCGGACAGCAGCTCATAGTGGTCTTCGGCGTAAGTGAGAATCGGCAGCACGCCGATTTGGTGTACCAAACCACCGAGGGCCGCTTGGTCCGGCATCAGTTGGCTGTGGCTGCGACACAGGGCGTAGCTGACGCCCGCCACTTCCAGGCTGCGGCGCCAGACTTCGCGCATTTTCTGCTCTACCACCTCGGAACGGGCGTGGAAGATCTGCTCCATCACCAGGCCAATGGCCAGGTTGCTGCTGTAGTTGACGCCCAGGCGCGTGATCGCGGTGTGCAGGTCGGTGACTTCCTGGGTGGCCCGTAGCAGAGGGCTGTTGACCACTTTGATAAGGCGTGCCGACAGGGCGGTGTCGCGGCCGATCACTTTGCTCAGGGTGCTGACGCTGATTTCCGGGTCTTCGGCGGCCTTGCGTATGCCCAGGGCCACCTCCGGCAGTGTTGGTAGGACCAGGTCATCGTTGTCGATGGCGGCCACCAGATCCCGTTGGACTTTTTCTGCCAGCTTGCTCATTTCTGCTCTCTAGGGTGTTGCAAAAAGGTGCTGCGCTTAACGCTGGATTTCACGGTCGCGATCCAGAGAGTAAGGCAGGTCGAGCAGGTGCAGGGCCGGGCCTTCGAGGGTGGCCAGGTGAATATCGCCCGCTTCAGCGGCTTCGGCCTGTAGCACGGCCAATAGTTCCATGCCGGTTGCGCTGCGTGCGGCAATCACCACTTCACCGATGGAGCTGGCGTGGCTGGGCGCAAAGAGCGGCGTGCCGGGCTCGGGCAGGACGCTGGCGTCCAGGGCCAGGCGATAGAGGCGGCGCTTGAGTTTGCCCAGGTACTGCATGCGCGCGACGATTTCCTGGCCGGTGTAGCAGCCCTTCTTGAAGCTCACGCCGCCCACGGCTTGCAGGTTGAGCATCTGCGGGATGAACAGTTCGCGGGTGGCGGCCATGACCTGGCCGATGCCGGCCCGCACCTGCCCCAGCAGCCAGGCGTTGAGATCGCCCTCGGGCAGGTGGGTGGCGAGGGTCTGGTGCAACGCCTCGGCCTGTTGCGCCGCCGCCCACAACTCGGCGCGGGCTGGGGAGACGCGCACGGCGATCAAGCCATTGGCGCGGACGACGGCGTCAGTCTCGGCCGGCAGGTCCAGGCCCAGGGCGCGCAGCGCGGCATCGCCGTCGTTCAGGCCAAAACGCACCCAGGCAGCGCTTTCGTCGGTCAATTTGGATTTGGAGAACACGGCGTATTTCTTCAGGTCCGCCAGTTGTGGCTCCACCAGCTCGCGGGCCATGGCCAGCAGGCAGCCATCCCCTTCAAGCAGGATGCGAAAGCTCGATTGCATGCGGCCCTTTTGCGTGCAGCGCGCGCCCAGGCTGGCGTGGCTTTGGCTCAGGTAATCGAGGTTGCAGGTTAACTGGCCTTGCAGGAACTTGGCCGCGTCCGAGCCGCGAACAGCCAGGACACCTTCATGGGACAGCGTGCAGAAAAAAGCGGAATCGGCCATGGGTCATCGCAGGGTAAAAAGTCTGGGGCACATCATAAGGGGGCGCCCTGGAAATGGGTAGTTTCCAAAGGATCGGCGGTGGCCGACCAAAGCCGACTGGCCCTGGCCATTACGGGCTGTATACTTGCGCCCTATTTGAGGAGCGTTCCATGGTCGAAGACGTTGAACTGAATCGCCTTTACTGGCACAGCCGCCGCGGCATGCTTGAGCTGGACGTGTTGCTGGTGCCGTTCGTCAGGGAGGTTTACCCCCATCTGAATCAGGTTGACCGCGACTGCTACGTCAGGCTGCTCGAATGCGAAGACCAGGATATGTTCGGCTGGTTCATGGAGCGCAGCGAATCCGAAGACCCCGAGTTGCAGCGCATGGTTCGCATGATCCTGGACCGTGTTCAGCCCAAGTAATCACTTTGAATGCCGCTGGCATGCCTCACGGTACCTGCTGGCGGCCTATCTCCTGGCCCAGCTGTTCGCGCTGGGTTCGTTGCTTGCCCTTGATATTGGCGGTTGGGCACGTCTGGCCGCTGTCGTGTTGTGCCTGGGCCACGGGGCCTGGACCCTGCCGCGGCATATCCTGCTGACCCATCCCACAGCCTTCTGCGCCCTGCGTCGTGACGCTGACGGCTGGCAACTATGGAACGCCGCCGATGGCTGGCAGGCCGTGCAATTGCGCCGTGACAGCCTGGCGCTGCCGATGATGGTGGTGCTGCGTTTTCGCTTGCGCGGCCAGCGCCGGGTACGTGCGGTGTGTGTGCCGCGCGATGGGCTGGCGCCGGAGGTGCATCGGCGCCTGCGGGTTCGTCTCAAGTTCAGTCGGCGTAGGTGGGCGGCACCAGAATAGTGTCCAGGGCCTGTTCCAGTTGGTTCGGGTAATCGAGCGTGTAGTGCAGCCCGCGGCTTTCCTTGCGTTCCATGGCGCTGCGGATCATCAGTTCTGCTACCTGGGCGAGGTTGCGCAGTTCGATCAAGTCCCGGCTGACCTTGTAGTTACTGTAGAACTCGTCGATCTCATCGAGCAGCAAGCGCACCCGGTGCTGGGCCCGCGCCAGGCGTTTGTTGGTGCGCACGATGCCTACGTAGTCCCACATGAAGCGCCGGAGTTCATCCCAGTTGTGGGCGATGATGACGTCTTCGTCGGAATCGGTAACCTGACTGGCATCCCATGCCGGCAGGGTGTCAGGCGCGCCGATCCGGGGCAGCTGCTCGACAATGTCGGCCGCTGCCGAGCGGGCATAGACAAAACACTCCAGCAGCGAGTTGCTGGCCATGCGGTTGGCGCCGTGCAAACCGGTGAAACTGGTTTCGCCAATGGCATACAGGCCGGGCACATCGGTGCGGCCCTGCTGGTCCACCATCACACCGCCGCAGGTGTAGTGCGCAGCGGGCACCACCGGGATGGGTTGGCGGGTGATGTCGATGGAAAACTCCAGGCAGCGCTCATAGACGGTGGGGAAGTGGTTCTTGATGAAGGCTTCGGGCTTGTGGCTGATGTCCAGGTACACGCAGTCGATGCCCAGGCGCTTCATCTCGTGGTCGATGGCGCGGGCCACGATATCCCGGGGCGCCAACTCGGCGCGGGGGTCGAAACGCTGCATGAAGCGCTCGCCGTTGGGCAGCTTTAGGTGGGCGCCTTCCCCTCGCAGGGCTTCGGTAATCAGAAAACTCTTGGCCTGCGGGTGATACAGGCACGTGGGGTGGAACTGGTTGAACTCCAGGTTGGCCACGCGGCAGCCCGAGCGCCAGGCCATGGCAATGCCATCACCGCAGGCACCGTCGGGGTTGCTGGTGTAGAGGTAGACCTTCGCCGCGCCGCCAGAGGCAAGCAGGGTGAAGCGCGCGCCGTAGGTGTCCACTTCGCCAGTGCCACGGTTGAGCACATAGGCGCCCAGGCAGCGGTCACCGTCGCGGCCCAGGCGTTTTTCGGTAATCAAGTCCACGGCGACCCGTTGCTCCAGCAACTCGATGTTCGAGCGCTGCCGGGCTTGGGCCAGCAGGGTCTTGAAGATCGCGGCGCCCGTGGCGTCGGCAGCGTGGATGATGCGCCGATGGCTGTGCCCGCCTTCGCGGGTCAAGTGGAACTCGAAACCGCCGTCCTCGGTGCCGGATTGTTCGTCGCGAGTAAACGGCACGCCTTGATCGATCAGCCATTGGATGGCTTCGCGGCTATGCTCGACGGTGAAGCGCACGGCATCTTCGTGGCACAGACCGCCGCCGGCATTGAGGGTGTCTTGGACATGGGATTCGACGGTGTCGGTGTCATCCAGCACGGCGGCGACGCCGCCCTGGGCCCAGAAGGTCGAACCGCTGGCCAGGTCGCCCTTGCTCAGCACGGCAATGCGCAGGTGGCCGGGCAAGGTCAGGGCAAGGCTCAAACCGGCAGCGCCGCTGCCAATCACCAGAACATCGTATTGAAACTGTTGGCTCATTTCAGGATTCCGCTCGATGCGACCCGGGTCGGGGTTGGCGCAAGACACCTGGAACGGCGAGTCAAGACAGCCACACAGGCGACTAGTATATAGAGGGGTGGATCGGCACAATAGCCGGGCGTTCATGGCATTGTGAAACTACCGTGACAGGTACTATTAGCTGGCCGGGTCTAAAGGCTGCTGCTTTCACGAAGAATTCCGCCCTAGGCGAATATCGACGATGAAGGGCGCTTTTTCCCGACATGGTTGCACAATGTTCATCGAAGGCGGTTATAACGCTGGGAACTTTTACTGTGCCGTCAGGCTCAATAGAAGGTTGCCCGTAGGAAAGGGATAGCGTCGGTTATTGCGGGAAACGGGTGAACCGGTTCCCGGAAAAGGGTCGACGACAAGATTATTCGCGCAGCCGGCCATGCCCGAGCTGCGTTTTTCGTGTGTGCCAGATCAGAGCTCACAGGAAACTTGCTTGGAGGGGGAGAACTTTTGCGAAAAGCCCGAGTCTATGTTTGCAAGTCCGGTCATTTGGTAATGCAAGCCTCCTCTGAGTTCATCGAGGAGTGTTCATGCTAACCCAGGAAGAGGATCAGCAGCTGGTCGAGCGCGTACAGCGTGGCGACAAGCGAGCGTTTGATCTGCTAGTGCTGAAATACCAGCACAAAATTCTCGGGTTGATCGTGCGATTTGTGCACGACACCCATGAAGCCCAGGACGTTGCACAAGAGGCCTTTATCAAGGCTTACCGTGCGCTTGGTAATTTTCGCGGCGACAGCGCCTTTTATACATGGCTGTACCGCATCGCCATCAATACGGCGAAAAACTATCTGGTTTCCCGCGGTCGCAGGCCACCGGATAGTGATGTCAGTTCTGAAGATGCGGAGTTCTATGATGGCGACCATGGTCTTAAAGACCTTGAGTCACCGGAGCGGGCCCTGTTGCGTGATGAGATCGAAGGCACAGTCCATCGAACCATCCAGCAATTACCAGAAGATTTGCGCACAGCTTTAACTTTGCGTGAATTCGACGGTCTGAGTTACGAGGACATTGCAAGCGTCATGCAATGTCCAGTGGGTACCGTGCGCTCCCGGATTTTCCGCGCTCGGGAAGCCATCGATAAAGCCCTGCAGCCGTTGTTGCAGGAAAACTAAAGACAGCGGCGACAGCCAAGAGAGGAACCGCCATGAGTCGTGAAGCCCTGCAGGAATCGCTGTCCGCAGTGATGGATAACGAAGCGGACGAACTGGAATTACGTCGGGTATTGAATGCCTTTGACGAGACTGAAACCCGCGATACCTGGGCTCGTTATCAGGTTGCACGGGCAGCCATGCACAAGGAGTTGTTGCTCCCTCGCATGGACATCTCGGCGGCTGTCTCCGCAGCCCTGGCTGATGAAGCCGTGCCGGCCAAGGTTACTCGCGGCCCGTGGCGCAGCCTGGGTCGTCTGGCGGTTGCCGCGTCCGTGACGGTCGCTGTGTTGGCAGGCGTGCGCCTGTACAACCAGGACGATATCGCTGGCGTCGAATTGGCCCAGCAGTCCCATCAGGCAACCCTGGCCGCACCGCAGGTCAAAGGTCCGGCAGTGTTGGCAGGCTACAAGGAAAGCTCCGAGGTCGCAGGCCCCATGACCAACGGCGTGATGCAGGCTCAGCCGCAGGATCAGCGCGTGCCAGGTTTCTTGCGCCAGCATGCTCAGCAGGCCGCCCTTAAAGGGACTGAAAGTGCATTGCCTTACGCTCGTGCGGCCAGCCAGGAAGTCGCTAAGTAAGGAGGCGCATGCGCGTTTTACCTCTAGCGGCAACGATGCTTTTGCTGAACGGCTGGCTCATCGAGCCAGCCCATGCCGATGAAGCTGCGCAATGGTTGAATCGTCTGAGCCAGGCGCAGCGACAGCAGAGTTTCCAGGGGACTTTCGTTTACGAGCGTAACGGTAGTTTTTCTACCCACGAAATCTGGCACCGCGTCCATGATGGCACCGTTCATGAGCGTATGCTCCAGCTCGATGGCTCCGCGCAAGAAGTGGTGCGAGTCGGTGGCCGTACCCAGTGTGTCAGCTGTGCTTTTATCTCTGGGTTAGGGGCGGCGCCTGAAGCGTCTGCCGAGGCCTTGGATCCGCAAAAACTTAAGAAATGGTACGACCTTGCCGTCATTGGCAAGTCGCGTGTCGCTGGGCGCGCGGCAGTGATTGTCGCCCTGACGCCCAAGGATCAGCATCGTTATGGCTTTGAGCTGCATCTGGATCGGGAAACCGGCTTGCCGCTTAAGTCGCTTCTGCTGAATGACAAGGGGCAGTTGCTCGAACGATTCCAGTTCACTGGGCTGGACACTGACGACATCCCCACTGACGCACAGATGCAGGCTAGCCGTGAGTGCAAGCCGGTAGCGCTCTCCACCGATCAGGTTGCGGCCGCAAACGTGGAGCAAGCCTGGCGTTCAGACTGGCTGCCGGCAGGCTTCGAGTTGGCCAATAGCAGTGCGCGTATTGATCCTGAGACCAAGACCACCGTCAGCAGTTTGATGTATGACGACGGCTTGGCGCGCTTCTCGGTGTTTCTTGAGCCGGTGAATGGCGCTGAGGTGATGGATACGCGGGTGCAGTTGGGCCCTACGGTTGCGGTCTCTCGGCGTTTAGCGACGCCTGAAGGGGAAGTGAGAGTGACCGTCGTGGGCGAAGTGCCGATGGGTACTGCTGAACGGGTTGCGCTCTCGATGCGTTCCAACACATCTCTCCCCAAGCCGTGAATTCGCATATGGTGCTCATCAAGCGGTTTATTGGTTGTGCAAGGCCAGCAATGTCCACGCCATCCTTGAGATCTCGAAATGTTTGGTGAGTATTTCAATTTGCAAAAACCACATTTTTTTTCTATAGGTCAGGGCCGCTCGGCTCTGGCCTTGTTTTGTTGTTCCCGGAACAAAAGCCCCGGTGTAGCCTCTGTGCCGGCTTTTGCTCCATATTGCTTAACCATGTTCGTCGTAACGGGAGCCGTATGTCGATACCACGTTTGAAGTCCTATTTATCCATTTTTGCCACCGTCCTGGTGCTTGGGCAGGCTGTCCCGGCGCTGGCGGCCGATTTGCCTGACTTTACGCAGTTGGTCGAGCAGGCATCGCCTGCGGTGGTGAACATCAGTACCACTCAGAAGCTGCCGGACCGCAAGGTTTCCGCGCAGATGCCGGACCTGGAAGGCTTGCCGCCGATGCTGCGTGAGTTCTTCGAGCGCGGCATGCCCCAGCAGCCCCGTTCGCCGGGCGGTGGCCGTCAGCGCGAGGCCCAATCCCTGGGCTCGGGTTTTATCATCTCCCCCGATGGCTACATCCTGACCAACAACCATGTGATTGCCGACGCCGACGAAATCCTGGTTCGCCTGGCCGATCGCAGCGAGCTCAAGGCCAAGTTGGTAGGCACCGACCCACGCTCCGACGTGGCGCTGCTGAAAATCGAAGGCAAGGACCTGCCTGTGCTGAAGCTGGGTAAGTCCCAGGACCTGAAGGCTGGGCAATGGGTCGTGGCGATCGGTTCGCCGTTTGGCTTTGACCACACGGTCACCCAAGGCATCGTCAGCGCTATTGGCCGTAGCCTGCCGAACGAAAACTACGTGCCGTTCATCCAGACCGACGTGCCGATCAACCCGGGCAACTCCGGTGGCCCGTTGTTCAACCTGGCCGGTGAAGTGGTCGGCATCAACTCGCAGATCTATACCCGTTCCGGCGGCTTCATGGGTGTGTCCTTCGCGATCCCCATCGATGTCGCGATGGATGTGTCGAACCAGTTGAAAGCGGGCGGGAAGGTCAGCCGTGGCTGGTTGGGCGTGGTAATCCAGGAAGTGAACAAGGATTTGGCCGAGTCGTTCGGCCTGGACAAGCCGGCCGGTGCGCTGGTGGCGCAGATCCAGGATGACGGCCCGGCGGCCAAGGGCGGCCTGCAAGTGGGTGACGTAATCCTGAGCATGAATGGCCAGCCCATTGTGATGTCGGCAGACCTTCCGCACCTGGTTGGCGCACTCAAGGCCGGCTCCAAGGCCGCGCTGGAAGTTATCCGTGAGGGCAAGCGCACCAATGTCGAGCTGACGGTCGGTGCTATCCCTGAGGAAGGTGCGGAACTGAGCGCCTTGGGTAAATCCGGCGTTGAGCGCAGCAGCAATCGCCTCGGCGTAGCGGTGGTTGAGTTGACCGCCGAGCAGAAGAAAGCCTTTGACCTCAAGGGCGGCGTGGTCATCAAGGAAGTGCAGGACGGTCCTGCGGCCCTGATCGGCCTGCAACCTGGCGATGTGATTACTCACCTGAACAACCAGGCCATCGGTTCGGCCAAGGAGTTCACGGATATCGCTAAGGCGTTGCCGAAGAACCGTTCGGTATCGATGCGGGTGCTGCGCCAAGGGCGCGCCAGCTTCATCACGTTCAAACTGGCTGAGTAACGGTCGCAACAAAAAAACCGCCTCCAGGGAGGCGGTTTTTTTGGGTCTGCCATTTACTGGCGAGGATCAGCGCATCATGTCCTTGACCATCTGCTCCTGGTCCATCAACTCCCGCTGCCGGGCATCGATGCGCGACGACAGCGGGAAGTTGCTGCCGGCGCGGCGCTTGGCGAAGTCCAGTTGCTGGATGGCCTGGCGGTAATCGCCCACCAGGGCGAAATATTCGGCGCGGGCCTGGTGCAGGCCGATGATGTTGCCGGAAAGCCCGCGGGTTTCGGCCACCATATACCAGACATCCGGATCGTCGGGGCGGGTCTTGAGTAGGCTTTCCAGGGCTTTCTCGGCATCGGCGGCGCGATTCTGTTTGAGCAGCAGATCGACGCGCACTTCGTTGAGCGGATAGTTGCCCGGGTATTGGGTGAGCATCCGCTCGACCCGCGACTGGGCGTCGGGCAGACGATTGTTGGTGATGTCCAGGTCGACCTGGGCCAGGTTGTAGGTGATGTCGTTGGGGGCCTTGGCCAACAATTGCTTGAGGTTCTCCCGCGCTTCGTTCAACTGGCCGCCCTTGATCTGGGCGATGGCTAGGCCATAGCGCGCCACGTCGTTTTTCGGGTTCTCTTCGAGTTGGGCGCGAAAGCGCTTGGCGCCTAGGCCGGGGGTTTCTTCGTAGATCAGTTGCACCCGGGCACGCACCAGTTGATAGCGCAGGCTGTCTTCGGTGCCGCCGGGGCCGGCCTGTTCGGCGCGGTTGCGGGTGTCGGCGATACGGGATTCGGTCACCGGGTGAGTGAGTAGAAATTCGGGCGGCTTGGCATCGAAGCGGTACTGGCGCATCAGGCGCTCGAACATGGTGGGCATGGAGCGTGGGTCATACCCGGCCTTTTCCAGGTTGAGGATGCCGATGCGGTCGGCTTCCTGCTCGTTTTGCCGGGAGAAGCGGCGCTGTTCCTGGATCGCTGCGGCCTGGGTGCCGGCAATGGCCGCGATCCCGGCATCGCCGGCCCCCGCGGCGGCGACGATGATGCCGGCCAGCAGGGCGGCCATCATCGGTACCTGCATGCGTTGCTGGGCCTCGACACCACGGGCGAAGTGGCGTTGGGACAAGTGGGCCAGTTCGTGAGCCAGTACGGACGCGTATTCACCCTCGGTCTGGGCGTTGAGAAACAGGCCGCCGTTGACACCGATGATCCCGCCAGGTGCCGCGAAGGCGTTGAGTTGCGGGCTGTTAATCAGGATGAACTCCAGGCGCCGATCATTGACCTGGCTGGTCTCCACCAGTTTGTACACGCTGGTTTCGACGTAGTCCTTGAGTTGCGGGTCGTTGAGTTGCGACACCTGGCTGCGCAGCAGGGCCAGCCAGGCGCGGCCCAATTGGTGTTCCTGTTGTGGCGAGACAATGGCAGAACTGGCGTCGCCGAGTGACGGCAAGTCGTCGGCGAAGCCCGGTGAGGCGAGCAGGCAAGCGAGCGTCAGTAGGGTAGGGCGCAGAAAAGTCATGCACAAAGCCTTAATCGACAAAGGCCTTACTGTAGCCGGACAGTTGCGATCAGACCAGATAATCTAGGCGGCTTGAAAACTGTCAGGAGTGGCTCGATGAGCGATGCTGTGGCGCACGACGCCGAACTGGACGCCAGCGGTCTGAACTGCCCGCTACCGCTGCTCAAGGCCAAGCTGGAACTCAATCGCCTGGCCAGTGGCGCGGTGCTTAAGGTGATCGCCACCGACGCCGGTTCCCAGCGCGACTTCCGCACCTTTGCCCGATTGGCCGGTCATACGCTGCTGCATGAAGAAGACGAGGCAGGCGTCTACCGCTATTGGTTGCGCAAGGCCTGAAGCCGGTATTGATTGCCTAAGGAAGTTAGATGTTCAAAGTGCTACGCGATTGGGTTCAGCGTTACTTCTCCGATGAAGAAGCCGTGGTGCTGGCGGTACTGCTGTTTTTGGCCTTTACCGCCGTCCTGACCCTGGGCGGCATGCTGGCGCCGGTACTGGCGGGAATGGTGCTGGCCTACCTGATGCAAGGCCTGGTCGTCAGCCTGGAGCGCTTGCGGGTGCCCGGTGGCGTGGCTGTGGGCCTGGTGTTCGCCCTGTTCATGGGGTTGTTACTGGTGTTTATCCTGGTCGTGGTGCCGTTGCTCTGGCATCAGGTCATCACCCTGTTCAACGAATTGCCCGGGATGCTGGCTAAATGGCAATCGCTGTTGTTGCTGTTGCCTGAGCGTTATCCCCACCTGGTTTCCGACGAACAAGTGCTACAAGCCATCGAGGCCGCGCGGGGCGAGATCGGCAAGTTCGGGCAATGGGCACTGACGTTTTCGCTGTCGAGCCTGCCGTTGCTGGTCAACATCATGATCTACCTGGTGCTGGTGCCGATCCTGGTGTTCTTTTTCCTCAAGGACCGCCAGATGATCGGACGTTGGGTGCGCGGTTATCTGCCCCGTGAGCGTGCGCTGATTACCCGTGTGGCGCAGGACATGAACCGCCAGATCGCCAACTACATTCGTGGCAAGGTGATCGAGATCTTCATCTGCGGTGGCGTGACCTACATCGCCTTTGTCACCCTGGGCTTGAACTATGCCGCGCTGCTGGCCCTGCTGGTAGGGGTGTCGGTGGTGGTGCCCTATGTCGGGGCGGTGGTGGTCACGGTGCCGGTGACCTTGATCGCGCTGTTCCAGTGGGGCTGGAGCGATCAGTTCATTTACCTGATGGCGGTGTACGGCATCATCCAGACCCTCGACGGCAACGTGCTGGTGCCGTTGCTGTTCTCCGAGGCGGTCAACCTGCACCCGGTGGCAATCATCTGCGCGGTGCTGTTGTTTGGCGGGTTATGGGGCTTCTGGGGGATTTTCTTCGCCATCCCGCTGGCCACCCTGTTCAAGGCTGTGCTCGATGCCTGGCCGCGCAAGGAGGCGGTGGTCGCTCCGTTGCTCTGACGTTTGGGTGGGGTCGCGGGCAGGCTTGGCGCTGCCCGCGAAGGGTTTGAGCAATCAGGCCTTGTCGAGGGCCTGGGCGGCGGCCAGCACCGCCTCCACATGGCCGGGCACCTTCACGCCACGCCATTGCTGGCGCAGCACGCCGTCCTTGTCGATCAGGAATGTGCTGCGGTCAACGCCCATGTATTCCTTGCCATAGAGCTTCTTGAGCTTGATGACGTCGAACAATTGGCAGACGGCTTCGTCCTTGTCGCTGATGAGCTCGAACGGGAACGCCTGCTTGGCCTTGAAGTTTTCATGGGACTTCAAGCTGTCGCGAGAAACGCCGAACACCTCGGTGTTGGCGGCCTGGAACTGCGGGTAATGATCGCGAAAACCCTGGCCCTCGGTGGTGCAACCCGGCGTGCTGTCCTTGGGGTAGAAGTAGAGCACCACCTGCTTGCCCTTGAGCCCGTCGAGGCTGAAGGTCTGGCCGCCGGTGGCCGGGGCCTCGAAGTGGGCAACGGGTGTATCGATGGCAACGGCCATTGAATGCTTCCTTACATGGGGTTCTGTGGGCGCCAGGGTTCGATCAGGGCATCCAGGTTCAGCGCGTCGGCGAAATCCAGGAACTGATCGCGCAACCAACTGATCTGCACGCCGGGCGGCAGGGTCACGGTGAAGGTTGCGTTTAGCATGGTGCCGCCGGTTTGCGGGGCCAGGTAAGTGTCGCAGGTGAGGTTTTCCAGCTCGACGTGGTGGTCGATGAAGAACTGGCACAGTTCGTTGACGATGTCCGAGCGGTACGCCGCGCTGACATACGCCACGTAGGGCAAGGCCTCGGGACGGTTCTCCAGTGCGGCGCTGCGCACCACATTGACGGTGAAGGCGTGCTTCTTGGCCAGTGACGGCAGGCCGGCTTCCAGGCGCGCCAGGGCGTCCCAGCTGCCGGAAATCTGCAGCACCAGCGCACTGCACTCGCCGTGGCGAGTCAGCCGGGAGGTGACCACCGCGCAGCGATTTTCATGGCTGGCGCGGCACAGGACGTTAGTCAGCTCCATGGGGTTGGCGCCAAGGGCACTGATAACAAGGAATTGTTCGCGAACTGTGGGGGTGGACATGCAGCATTCCTAAAGCGATGAGCGGTCGGTGCCAGGGCGGGTCCGTGTAGGGCAACTGCGCAGCCTTGGGCCCATGGCAAGTTCCCTGGCAACACTGCCACCCTCGGTCCCAAGAGTCTGGGAACCGGCAGCAACAGCGCTTGAACAGGGGGGCTTGAGCCAAAAACGAAGGCTGGAATCCGCCACACGGGCTAATCGGCACCGATCAAAGCCTGAGAGGGTAGCGAAAACCATCGCTAAGGGGAATGGTACTTCGCTTGTGCAAGCATCTTGTCGCCAGTACCATTACCGCTCTCTTTTTCCGGCAGGAGCGGTTGCATGATTGCGGGCAGTATGGTGGCACTGGTCACACCCATGGATGCACAGGGTCGTCTCGACTGGGACAGCCTGAGCAAACTGGTGGACTTTCACCTGCAAAACGGCACCCACGCCATCGTGGCAGTCGGCACCACGGGTGAGTCAGCGACCCTGGACGTGAACGAGCACATCGAAGTGATCCGTCGCGTGGTCAAGCAGGTTGACGGGCGCATCCCGGTAATTGCCGGTACCGGCGCCAACTCGACGCGCGAAGCGATCGAGCTGACCACTAACGCCAAGACCGCCGGCGCCGATGCCTGCCTGCTGGTCACCCCGTACTACAACAAGCCGACGCAAGAAGGCCTGTACCAGCATTTTCGCGCCATTGCCGAGGCGGTGGACATCCCGCAGATCCTCTACAACGTGCCTGGCCGTACCGCGTGTGACATGCAGGCCGAGACCGTAATCCGCCTGTCCACCGTGAAGAACATCATCGGCATCAAGGAAGCCACCGGCGACCTGCAACGCGCCAAGGCCATCCTTGATGGCGTGAACAAGGATTTCCTGGTGATTTCCGGTGACGACGCAACCGCCGTCGAACTGATCCTGCTCGGTGGCAAGGGCAACATCTCCGTGACCGCCAACGTCGCACCGCGTGACATGAGCGACCTGTGCATCGCGGCCCTCAATGGCGAGGCCGACAAGGCCCGGGCCATCCATGAAAAACTGATGCCGCTCAATAAAACCCTGTTTATCGAATCCAACCCTATCCCCGTGAAGTGGGCTTTGCATGAGATGGGCCTGATGCCGGACGGTATCCGTCTGCCGCTCACCTGGCTCAGCCCTGCCTGTCACGAACCGCTGCGGCAGGCCATGCGCCAGTCCGGCGTCCTGGTTTAATTGAGGAAGCACTACGCATGAAGCGATTGGCCGGACTTTCCGCACTTGCCTTGATTATCTCCAGCACCAGCGGCTGTGGATGGATCTGGGGCCCGGAAGGTTACTTCCGCGACCGTGGTAGCGATTACCTGGAAGCACAACAGACTGCACCGATGCAATTGCCGCCAGACGTCACCACCGCCAAGCGTCTGGACCCGCTGTTGCCGATCCCGCGCAACGTGGCCGACGACAGCGTCAAAGGCGAGTACGAAGTGCCCCGCCCGCAACCGCTGTCGGCCCTGGCCGATGCCAGCGACTACAGCCTGCAGAAAAGCGGCGAGTCGCGCTGGGTCATGGCCCAGCACGCCCCGGCCGAAGTCTGGCCGGTGGCGGTGCAGTTCTTCCAAGACAACGGTTTTCGCCTGGATGAACAGCGCCCGCAAACTGGTGAATTCACCACCACCTGGCAGCGCGCTGACGAATTGTCGGCGTCCATGGCCAAGCGCCTGGCCAGTGCCGGCATCGCCGCCGACAGCGAAACCCGCGTACGGGTGCGCATCGAGCCAGGCGTGCAACGCAATACCAGTGAAGTCTATGTGGTCAGCGCCGAGCGTCCTGCCGGCAGCACGGCCAATGTCGAGTTCACCAACCGTTCGCTCAACGCTGGCCTGGACGCGGCCCTGGTGGACGAAATGCTCGCCAGCATGACCCGCAGCGCCGAGAAGGGCGGTTCCGTGTCCCTGCTCGCTGCCCGCGATTTCGATACGCCGAGCCGTGTCAGCCTCACCGAGGACGGCAGCGGCAACGTCGTGCTCAACCTGGGTGAAGACCTTGACCGTGCCTGGTCGAGCGTTGGCCGTGCTCTCGAGCAGGGCGAATGGCGCGTTGAAGACATCAACCGCAGCCTGGGCCTGTACTACATCAACCTCGCCGAAAAAGCCGAGAAGAAAAACGACGAGCCAGGCTTCTTCGGCAAGTTGTTTGGCAGCAAGCCGGCCAAGGAAGAAATCGAAGCCCGCGCCGAGCGCTATCAGGTTCGCCTGAGCAAGGTCGGCGACAACGTGCAAGTCACCGTCGAGAAAAACATCAACACCGTTGCTCCCGCCGAAGTGGCGCGCAAAGTGTTGGGCGTCATTCAGGACAACCTGGGTTAATCATCATGCGTTTTGCCGTTCTCGGCAGCGGTAGCCAAGGGAACGGCACGCTTGTGGCCTGTGATGACACGTATGTCTTGGTCGATTGTGGTTTCTCCCTGCGGGAAACCGAAAAACGCCTGCTGCGCCTGGGTGTGAACCCGGCGCAGTTGAGCGCGATACTCGTGACCCACGAACATGCCGACCACGTGCATGGCGTGGGTTTGCTGTCTCGGCGCTACGATCTTGCGGTCTACCTCAGTCGCGGCACCCTGCGCGGGATGCGCAAACCCATTGAGCCGGCAGGTTTTCTGGCCGGTGGTGAACAACTGCGCATCGGTGCGCTGGACATTGACGTGATTGCTGTGGCCCATGATGCGCAAGAGCCGACGCAGTACGTGTTCAGCGATGGCCAGCGGCGCTTCGGCCTGCTGACCGACCTGGGCTCGTATTGCGCCCGGGTGCTGGATAGCTACCGTGGCCTGGATGCTTTGATGATCGAGTCCAACCACTGCCGCGACATGCTTGCCCGTGGCCACTACCCGTACTTTCTCAAGCAGCGGGTCGGCGGCGAACTGGGACATTTGAACAACCACCAGGCAGCGCTCCTGGTGTCCGAGTTGGGTTACAAAGGCCTGCAACACCTGGTCCTGGCCCATCTGAGCAGCAAGAACAACCTGCCGCAGCTGGCCCGGCAATGTTTCGTCGACACCCTCGGGTGCGACCCGGACTGGCTGCAACTGGCCGATCAAGATTCAGGGCTCGACTGGCGACATATCGCCTAGCCCATCTACTTAGCAAGCGGAGCCCATCATGGAAAAACGTGAAGAACTCTACCGCGGCAAAGCCAAGTCGGTTTTCAAGACCGACGACGCCAACCGCTTGATCCTGCTGTTTCGCAACGACACCTCGGCGTTCGACGGCAAGCGCATCGAACAGCTGGACCGCAAAGGCATGGTGAACAACAAGTTCAACGCCTTCATCATGCAGAAACTCGAAGCGGCCGGTGTTCCGACCCAATTCGACAAACTGCTGGGCGACAACGAATGCCTGGTGAAGAAACTCGACATGATCCCGGTCGAGTGCGTCGTACGTAACTACGCCGCCGGCAGCCTGGTCAAACGCCTCGGCGTGGAAGAGGGCCTCAAGCTCAATCCCTATACCTTCGAGCTGTTCCTCAAGGACGACGCCAAGGGCGACCCGTTCATCAACGAATCCCACGTTGTGGCGTTCGGTTGGGGTACCGCCGAGCAACTGGCGCGCATGAAAGAGTTGTCCCTCAAGGTCAATGACGTCCTGAGCAAACTGTTCGACGACGCCGGCCTGCTGCTGGTGGACTTCAAGCTGGAGTTCGGCGTGTTCCACGACGGCTCTATCGTCCTGGGCGACGAATTCAGCCCGGATGGCTGCCGCCTGTGGGACAAAGACACCGGCAAGAAAATGGACAAGGACCGCTTCCGCCAGGGTCTGGGTGGCGTGATCGAAGCCTACGAAGAAGTCGCCAACCGTCTGGGCGTACCACTTTAATCGACGCAAGCATCTGATAGCACGGATTTTTTTGCTCTTGGGGGTTCGCTTAAGGCAAATGTGCTGTTATGATGCGCGCCGTTGGAGAGATGCCAGAGTGGCCGAATGGGACGGATTCGAAATCCGTTGTACCTTCACCGGTACCTAGGGTTCGAATCCCTATCTCTCCGCCATTATAGAAAATCCTTTGTAAATCAATGACTTACGAAGGTAGCGAAACGGCGATTTGTAGCAGTGGTTTGTAGCAATTTTTGTAGCTACCCACGACGCATAAATCGCCGTTTTTTTGTGCCTGTCTGAATCACCCCCGCCCTTATCCTGCTCCTGCAGCGAAGCTACGCAATAAAACCGCTGACTACGTGCGTCTATATGGCTGTGGCTCGTTACAAGCCTCATCCAGCTGCAGGGCGGTATTGGCCCTTGGGAAAGCGTTCGATACCTCTGAAACGCTATTACAGGGCACTGGCTGCGCCGCTTTCAACGACCATCACCAGAGGCCGCAAAATGATTTTTCAGGTTGGATTGGTTAGGATCGCTGAGCACCTTCCAGTCACGGACGAAAAATGTCAGAGCACTCGTTGCATTCCTCATATCGTGAAAAGCTGATTGAGCACCTGCTCATTGGCGAGCTGCTGAAATTCTCGTGGCTTAGCAAAGACTTCACCCTTGAGATAGCGAAGCCGGAAGTCGATAACTCAGGCTACGACATCATTGCTGAGTCAAATGGGGTCATCAGGCATATCCAGCTCAAGGCGGCGTTCGTGGGGTCAGCGACGGCATCGCAGAAGATCCATATCGCCTTGGCAAAGAAGCCATCTGGTTGCGTGGTGCTGGTCTATTTCAACAATGAAACCCTCGAGCTGGGGCCATATTATTTCTATGGGGCGGCACCGGGGTTTCCCTTGCCAAGTCTGGATCATCTGAAAATCGCGAGGCACACGAAAGGCGATGCGGGTGGCGTAAAAGCGGAAAGGCCCAATATTCGAGTGTTGAACAGAGGGCAGTTCGAAAAGCTGAATACGGTAAATGACCTGTATGAAAAGCTTTTCGGTAGATCTCCCTAACCTGAGCAAAACCGAGATGCTGACGAGGGCCGCAATTCAAGCGCACATTCGTAGCGCAGGCGAAGAGGTGAGCCGGTGGCGTGCTTGGGGCTACAAGGCTCCGAGTGATCCGACGCCGCTGTTGCGTGAGCACACGCCTTCAGGCTACGAGGATTGGTTCGTTGTCGAGAAAGGTAAAGCCATATGGTGGGTCTACTCAAATTCGTCAGACGGTGGGAGCTGGTCGAGCGAGGGAATCAAGATCACCGGCTTTCGCATAGATTTTGACGAGTCAATCGCTCAGAACATTTACGAGCTTGTGTATCAAACGATCACTGCTGAAACACCTAAGCAAAAAAATAATCTCCGGGTCTGACGCAAATCGACACCTCAAAGGGCTTCTACGCAATCGCATGTCAAATGGATCAGCGTGATGAAGGTTTTTTTGGATGATGAACGCCCTACGCCGGATGGCTGGATACGGGCCTATTGGCCCGATGAAGTGGTCAGCCTGCTTATGACCGGGACTGTTGAGCTGCTGAGCCTCGACCATGACTTGGGAGATGATCAGCGCGGCACCGGCTACGACGTGATTCTTTGGATTGAGCGTGAGGTGGCATTGAATGGCTTTTCACCTCCTACGATACTGATTCATTCTGCGAATCCTGCTGCTGCACAAAGAATGAAAGCCGGGGTAGAGTCTGTGGTAAAGCTGATTTCCGAATCAGCTAAAACTTGGAAGTAACCAACGCGAGGAATGGATTGTGGCGGTAAATCAGAATGTTCAGACGACGCTGAACGCGCTCTATGAAAAATTCAAAAGTGATGTAGTGCTATCAGCGGACTTTGCTGAGCGTGCATCTCCACCCCTCCTGCTGAACGTTTCAGATGCTTGGGTAAATGCTGAAAAGCGTGTTTTGGTCGTCGGGCAGGAGACGCTGGGGTGGGAGTGGTATCCCGGTGATTATTATCCTGAGCTAAAAGCACCCATAGAAAACTTCTCTGACTTTCAGAAAACACATAACGGTGTTGAGGCGTTGACTGCTGGCTATCGAGACTTCGAGTTTGCACGCAAGCAGCCAGAAAACTACAACAGTCCGTTCTGGCGAGCCTACCGGAGCGTTCGAAGCGCCTTGGGTGAAGAGGTCGAGGGGCCGGAGACTGCGGTGTTATGGACCAACCTGTTCAGGATGTCTGTGGACAACGGCAGCGTATACGAAAATGCGACCGCCGAAGAGGCGGCGCTTCTGCGTGAAGCCGGTTCGGCATTGCTGCTCGCTGAAATTGAAGCCCTTGCACCAACGTCGATTATCTTCTTCACAGGGCCGAACTATAATGCCCACCTCTATGCGATGTTTCCGGGTGTCGAGTTGATGGGCTTTGAGCAATATGAGATGGAGAAGACCTCGATGCTCTCACACCCTAAATTGCCGGTCCTCAGTTTCAGAACTTACCACCCAGCATATCTGTCACGAAGCGGGCAGTGGGGGATAATTTCGGAGATAAATGCTTGGCACCATACCGCGCAGGTGAAGGTTTAAAGAAAGCCTTGAAAAGGGGAGCTTAGCTCCCCTTCTTGCTAACTCAGAACCATTTTTTGAACCAGCCGCTTACGACAGAAGCTGCAGCAGCGAAGATTTTAGGCGCAGAGTCAATCAGCTTATCAACCACTTTATCTTTTACGGTATCCCAAGCATCACCAGCAAAATCTTTGATGCTATCCCACACGCCTTTTTCGGCTTTTTGCCGGGACTCGTTGCTTACGTTGTCCTCCTTTGCTTCCCTTGCGAACGAAAACTTTTTTTCGTTGGGTAGAACCTCTACGATAAGGTCAACGAGTTCAACAACGTTATATTTCTCGTTCGGATTTTCCTCGCCCACCGCTACGGAAATAATATTTTTCGCAGAAATGTCAAAGCGGCGAGAAACGTCCCTTTCTTTGATCGCAACGTTGGCGACTTGTTTTTCACTTGGCGTGAAATTATCCCAATCCCATTCGCGATGGGGGTTAGTCTTATCTACCTGAGTGATAACAAAAACTACTGGCAAGCCTTCGCGCTTACCGAAAATCTGTTGATACGCATCAAGGCCGGATGCGTAGTTTCGGTCATCTGCTTTGATGGTCCAAAGCACGAGATCCAGCTCTGGTGCAAGGCTTTCGTAAAGTGCGACATATTCCTTCTGGCGCGCAGGATCTTCGCCGATGCCCGGAAGGTCAATCAGTTCGATGCCAGTCTTACCTGTCCCGATGAAAATGCTTTGTGGCTCGCGGGTGCAAGCCTCAACGTCACTGATTTTCGCGACATTTTTGCCGAAAAGCGCGTTACAAAGGCTTGACTTTCCTACACCAGAGTTACCAAAGATGCCCACTTTTGGTGTGTAGTTACGAGTTTGTTCAATTTTGTCGAGGATAGCTTGTAGCGAGGGGTTTTTCGGACCTTCGATTTGCATTTATCAATCCCTGTAATAGGCGGTGGTAAGCATAATCCAGTGTCTTTATCGGCTGCCGCCCAAAAAACTTTAGTGCCTTTTAGATATGGTTTGGGTATATTTTATCTCGACAACCGCAATCGCCATATCAAGTGGCTTTCGCGTCTTATCCCCTTTCGCCCAGTGGGAGATTGGCTCATACGCTTTCAAGGCATAAGCTACTTTGTTTCTTGCTCTTGGCTGGTTTGTTTTTCGTGCTTCTGCTTGTGCATCAAGCATTGCTACAATTTTTGACTCAGGCCGTTTGGTGGTGAATACCATGTAGTTGGTCTTGAGCTTTTCTCCATCGTGAGCAATTTTGCTCACGTAGGCTAAACGCTCAAAATCTTTCAGAAGGTGGGCACTTCGAGCGCCGCGCTTGAATTCGAGAATATGGGCAGGTAGATTTTTTTTACCTGTTCGAATAACGAGATCAAACCTTCCATTACCACGCAGGTTCTCATCTTGGAGCAGATCCTCAATTTCGCTTTCATCAACGCCAGCATCGCTGAGTGTTTGCTTAACCGATGCTTCGAGATGATATCCAAAATTCGCAAATTCATTAGCAAAATGCTCAGCAACATGGACTGCCATGAAATATTCTGGCATTCGTGCAAGGGGTAGTTGCGCATTTTTGTTTGCTTTGTCGCTGGCTTTTAAGAGACCCTCAATAATCTGATTGATGCGATTGCTGGGAGAGGATTTAGTTTTTGAATTAATTTTCATGCTGAACTTCCCTACCGTGCTTGTCGGAGTAGTATATGGTCATGGTGACGAGGTCTTCAAGTGTTTGACGTTCAATTTGAAGCAGAACGACATTTTGCAAATTTTTGTTATGATTTTTTGAAAAAATAGGAGGGATTTAATAGGAGAGAGCAATCTCCAAGATAAGCCTACGGCTATTATCCTGATATAGTTAAATTCCAATATTTGTCCGCGATTAGGTACTTTTAGGTTTTCCAAGCTCATACCATTTGGTTCTCCCAATACCTAACTTAATCCACGGCTTCTCCTTAGAAGCATTTGGACGATCCTCGTTAACTCCATTGGTTTTTCTGTAGTAGTAAGTAGACGCTGGAATTCCTTTAAGCTCCCAAGGCTTTTCTTCGTGAATCACTGGCCTGCCACCCCCTTTCAAGCCAGATTGTCTGGCACGCTCGCTTTTCAGTTCAGCCAGTCTTTCTACTGAGAAATTCTTGTTTACGAAGTCATAGACACTACGCACGATTGAACGGACTTCGTTAGCTCCCAGCGGTGCCGCAAAGCTATTCAGAAGGTCTGCATGGGTTTCGAGATTTGAATGGAAGTCGTCATGCATAAAATTCTTGTAAGCCCATACTCTCAGTGCTTCGAATAGCATACAGTTGCGACTCGTTGAGTAACCAGCAGCCTGCTCCTTTTGCTTTTTCGATATCTTATGAGCCGCCACCATGTCCGTGTCAACGAAGTCATTTAGGTATCCAAGGTCATAAGGCTCGCTCTCAAACGAAAGTGTTCTCCACCCTTTATTGAAGGGGTTCTTCGTAAGCGTTGCGTTATATGCAAGGTCTGCGCCCAGCTTAATCGCCAAGCCAAGCTCCACATCTGAGTAATAGTTGTATGGCTTTTTACGCCCGGTCACATCGTTCTTGATGCTCGTTTCAAGCATGTATGTAAGATGAGCATGCCCGTTGTCCGGGTTTATCACCACGAGGTGAGGGGAGGGCAGATTTCTGTCGTTCCAGTCAAAAGAGGCCGTTTGTCTATCCACATCGAACAGCATGTAATAGATATGGGTTTTACTATTTGGCTGGATATGTCTCGATTTTAGAGCCACGTTGTGTCCGGCTATTTTCTTACCGTAAAAATAGTCATCTGTGTAGTATGGCTTTAATGGAAGATTAGATTTGTATTTTTCTAATGTTTTTTCGATTAATGCGCAGTTGTTTCCAAATAAAGTGTTATACTGATTCTGTTGAAGCATTGTTATAATTAAAATGTTGGCACATTCAGTATAACAAATGGAATCGTAAAATCTCCCGAAAGGGAGATTTTTATTATAATGCTAAAAATATTTGGTTATTCGAAAGTTTTGATGATTTAAATGCTAATATAAATTAACAGCTTGGATTTGACTTTGATTCTGACCTTTTTAATTACTGGCTGTTGTTGACTTCATTTTGATATTTTGTTTGCCCTCTTTGGAGGGCTTTTAGTTGCCTGAATTCATAGAATAAGCGCAACGCTTGAAACGAGAGGCAGAGAGCCAGCCACCGGTAGAATCCAGGCTCTCACACCGAAGGATTCAAGCGCAGATGACTACGCATTACCGGCAGCTGACTCAGG